>CAVEIP010000023.1:15762-24984 GCA_963615935.1 [Ruminococcus] lactaris
AGGTGAGAGTTGCACTTCAGCGAGGCACGACGAGAGGTCGTCGGCAGTGAGGAGCGACACTTGCTTAGTAGTCTTGTTGACCACGCCCGCAAGAGCAGGCTGCACAAGGTTGAACGCAACGAGTTCGCATTTGTTTGATTTCACGCGCTCGCCGGTGATGCAGATTTTGCGCTGCACGCCCTTTGCGTTTGTGTAAGTGAAATAGTTGTCCTGAGTAAGGTCGAGAACGCCAAGCCCCGGCTCGATTTTGCAGTTCTCCTGCAATTCGGCACGGACGCGCACCTTGTTCATATACTGAGCCGTTTCGTCGTCCGAAGTTTCAGGATAGTACCAAGGAATTGGGATGACATAACGGTCGGTCGTTGCATCTTCCGAGATAGAGAGAGTAGCCATTTCCTGGTCGACAAACGGGCCTGAGGTGAAAATGGCAGTCAGACTGGTAAGACCTTGACGGTCGGCGGTAGGCTCCACAAATTCGGGGTCGTGGCACGCAGAAAGAAGTGCCAGAACGCCTACCATTAGCATATTTAATTTTTTCATAACGTGTTTACTTGTTTAGGTTATTTCCATTCAGGATACTGCGACACAGCGGCATTGCTGCTCAACTCGCTGGTTGGCAACGGGAAGCGGTACATGCGCTCTGGGAAGTCGCGGTCCTTGTCGTCGACAGAAACATAATTGTATACGAAGTCGCCATTAGGCTGCTTCTCGATGCGGAGGCCATGAACCTGGTAGCCGTCGAGACCTTCTGGATACTGCTTGTGAGCCACTTTCCAACGGCGGAGATCCCAGTACCAAAGGCCCTCATAGGCGAGTTCAACCTTGCGCTCCTGACGGATGGCTTGCCAAAGAGCGTCGCCCGACTTGCTTGAGTAAGGCAGACCCACACGGTCGCGGATGGCCTTCACTGCATCGTTGGCGCCAGCAGCGTCGTTAAGGTTGTAGCAAGCCTCAGCCTTGTTGAGAAGCACCTCGCCGTAGCGGATAATGGTGACAGGCGAAACGCTACCGTTCTCGTTGATTACGTCGTGAGTCTCGTCAACGCGTTTGCGCAGATAGTAGCCAGTGGTTGTGCGACCCTGTGGCTCTGGCTCCTTATTCCAAACGCAGAAACCGTCGCTACCGCCAACGAAAGGCTCGATTGTGCGGCCTTTCCACGCCGATCCGTTGTAGAGGATAGAAGCCTGGAAGCGAGGCTCGAGTTGTTCGTAAGGAGGATTTTCGGTAACGCCTTCAGCGTGCCAAGCGCTCCAGTCAGGGAAACCACCGCTTGCATACTCATAGGACTCTACCATTTCTTGGGTCGGAGTGCCGTAGCCACCACCGCTCTGGCCGTTGAGAGTGTAGTCGCCGCCAGGAGTATAATAGAAGTCGAAAGAGTGCGTAATGTCAAGTTTGCGGTCGAAGCAGTATTGTAAGATAGCTTCCTTGTTGCCGTCGGTGATTGCCTTAGAGTAGCCGTCGGCATAGTCGCTTTCAAGCGTGTAGCCCAACTTTTCAACCTCATCGGCAGCCTTCTTCACAGCGTCCCAACGCTCTGCATAGAGCATTGCGCGAGTCATGAATGCCCAAGCCTGGCCCTTGTTTGCACGGCCTTTGGCATCTTTTGCCTCAGGAAGGTTGGCGGCAGCATATTCCAAATCCTTTTGGATGAAGTCCCAACCCTCCGCTTCGGTGCTGAGAGCCTTGTTTTCGGTGATTGCTGTAAGGTCCTCATCGTAGATTATCACTTCCTTGTAGCGCTTCATCAAGTCGAAGTAGAGGTAAGCGCGAACGAAGCGCATCTCAGCCTGCAAACGGGTTGCATCGGCCTCCGAGAGAGTGCCGTACTTAAGGAGCGACGAGAGTTCCTGGTTTGTGCGGCGGATGGCAGTGTAGCGGCTGCCCCAGTAGCCGAGGTAAGCGTCGACGTAGGTAGCGGTAAGGTTGCTGCCTCCGTAGGCAATCTCACTTGGGATCAAACAGAGAGAATTGTAGTTGTACGAGCCGTATTTCAGTTGGTCGGTCAGTGCTTCAGTTTCACCTGCCACGCACTGAGCCGCAGCAATGTCATACAGGTAACTGTACAAATAGTTGACAGAATATTCTGCCGTGGTGACATTTGTCCAAACGCCTTTGTCCGAGATGCTGTCGGTAGGAGTCATGTCGAGGAAATCGTTGCACGACGACATACCCAGCGTTGCTCCAATCAAACATAGGCCTGCTATTATTTTTTTCATAGTTGTCATTGTTTAGAAAGTTAATGTAAGACCGCCCATCACTGTGCGCTGTTGCGGATAGTAACCGTTGTTTACGCCTGGAGATTCAGGGTCGATGCCTTCAGGAAGGCCGTCGATGGTGAAGAGGTTGCTGCCCTCCACGAAGATACGCAAGTTCTGGATGTTGATTTTGCTCATCCATTTTTCTGGGAACGTGTAGCCAAGTTGCGCTGATTTCAAGCGCACATACTTGCCGTCCTTCCACCAGAACGAAGAACTGAGGCCGTTGTCGCCACCGTGACCGGTGTTGCCCAGAGTGATGCGTGGGAATGTGCCGTTAGGATTGTCGATGCTGTAGGCATTCTCCACGAGGAAGAGCGGCGAGTTGGCGTTCTCCTTGAATGTCTGAGTCCAGATGGTGTTGTCGTCGTAGCCGTTGTAGTAAGTACCAGTGAGCGACACATCGAAGAGAGCGCCGCCGGTGAACTGTGCGTTGAAGTCAAATCCCTTCCACGAAGCGGCGAGGTTCAAGCCAAACGTGAGTTGCGGACGGTTGGAGCGGCCAAATGCGCCACGGTCCTGCCAGTCGATTTTACCGTCACCGTTCATGTCGACATACTTGATGTCGCCCACGCAAGGACGGCTGCCGTACCAGGCTGAGTTGTCGATTTCCTCTTCCGAGCGGAACAGGCCGTCGGCTTTCCAGCCATAGATAGTGCCATAGGTAGTGCCCACAACTTTCTGCCATTCCTGAGTGTTCGGGTCGTCGAGATACTTAAGCCAGCGGGTGTGGGAGTAAGTAAGGTTGAAGCCGACGCTGTACTGGAACGGACTTCCGCCGAGCATCACGCGGTTGCGGTGAGTGATTTGGATGTCGACACCCTTAGTGTCGAGAGCATTGTGGTTGCCATAGGTTGGGTAGTAGCCGCCCATCGATGAAGGCTTGCCGCCGCCCATACTTGTAAGCACGTCGTAAGTATAGTTATAGAAACCGTCCAGTTCGATGCCGAGCATTCCGTTCCAAAGGGTAGCATCGAAACCGGCATTCCAAGAAAGTGTCTTTTCCCAAGTGAGGTCTGGGTTAGGGATACCGCTGGTGTAGATTGCCGACGACTTTGTTGAAGAGCCGTAAGGATAAATCACGCCAGTGTTCCATTGGCTGTAGGTGCTGAGGAATGCGTATTCAGAAACTGCGTCGTTACCGAGCAAGCCGACCGACGCGCGGATTTTCAAGTCGTTGAGGAAGTCGAGGCTTTCCATGAATTTCTCCTTCGAGATTCTCCAACCGAGGGATGCCGACGGGAAGAAACCCCAACGCTTGCCCATGCCGTAGAATTTGTAGGAACCGTCGCAACGGCCAGTGAGTTCAGCCATGTATTTGCTGTCGTAGTCGTATTTCAAGCGGAACACGTAGCCGGCTGAACGGGAAGCGGCGCTCCAACCACCGATTGGAGAGTCGGTAGCCACACCGAAACTAAGTTCAGGAAGTTGCACGAACGGAAGGTTCTTTGCATAGGCCGACAGACCGTTGCTCTTGTTGTCGCGTGCTTCAACCAAAGCCAAGACCTCGATGTTGTTGAGACCGAAATTGTTTGCATAGTTGATGCTGGCCTGGCCAATCATCTGCTCATAGGTAGTTTGTCCCTCGCCCAGCGAAGTGCCGTTGGCAGTGCCGCGTGGGTCTTCATACTGGCTCCAAGAGCCGTTGTTGTAGCCCATAACGGAATAAAGGGTATTGAGGTTCTTGTTGAACGACGTAGAATAGTTGTAGGAACCGTTGGCCTTCAGCGACAAACCTTTTACGCAAGGCACGTTGTAGGTGAGTTCGAGATTAACGTTGCCTTCAAAACTGCGGGTCTTCTTGTAGCCAGACTCATAGATTGCAGCCAACGGGCTATTGGGCAGAGAAGTGTTCTTTTGGATTGCAGCCGTATACATACCGTTGTATTGCTCAGGCAAGTACGGGTGCATCTGGATTGTCTGGCGAGCAATTGAGAGGAATCCTACCTCCGATGAACCATTGTCGCCACCGCCTGAATTATAGGCAGGAGTGCTGCGTCGTCCGGCAACGCCCGACACGCCAAGTTTCATATTGAAATGCTTTGCAAAGTTGCTCTCGATGTTGGCGCGGAGGTTGTAGCGACGATAGTTGAAGTTGTCGATGTTACCCTTTTGCCCAAGATAGCCGAGAGAAGTGAAGAAGCGAACCTTTTCGTTGCCGCCCTGCACTGTGATGCTATGCTTTTGGTTTGTACCTGTGCCAAACACCTTGTCGATGTAGTCCACGTTGTCCCAACCGTCGGTAGAGTCGCCGTTGGTCATGGCTGCGATGTTTTCTTTAGTGAAGTAAGGCACATACTCGCTGCGGTCGCTGATGGCGCCGCTTGCCAGTTGGTCCATCATCTGCGCCATGTTGTAGTAGTAGGCGTATTGCGGACCGTTCATGAATTTCGGGAAGTTGGCATTCATCGAAGCACCGAACGAAGCGTCGTAGGTCACCTTAGTCTTGCCTTCGTCGCCGCGCTTGGTGGTGATGATGATCACACCGCCAGCACCTGCGAGACCGTAGATAGCAGCCGAAGCGCCGTCCTTCAATACGGAAACGCTTTCGATGTCGTTAGGGTCGATGTCGTTGATGTTGCTCACCGGGAAACCGTCCACCACGTAGGATACGCTATAGACTGAGCCGCGGATTTTCAGCGAAGCTTGGTCCAAACCTGGTTCACCTGACTCCTGCAAGGAGGAGATACCAGGCAAGCGTCCGCCAAGCAACTGCGACACGTTGGTGGCAGGAGCCTTCAACAGTTCATCGCCCTTGATGGCCGACACGGCGCTGGTCAGCGATGATTTCTTTTGTGTGCCATAGCCCACAACCACCACGTCGTCAAGCAGGCGGGTATCGTCGGACAGCGTGACATTGAGCACCTTGCGGCCTTTCACTGCCTCTTCGTGAGGCTTCATGCCCACATAGGAGAATACCAATGTGGCGTTTTTGTCAACACTCAAGGAGTATTTACCATCCATATCGGTCATCGTACCCTTTTTGGCTCCCTTTACAGTGACGCTAACACCGGGTAGCGAGCCGTTGGTATCAGAGACCTTACCCGTGACGGTCACATTCTGTGCGAAGCCGCTCACGGAACATAGCAACAATGAGAAGAACGACAGTACCACTGCCTTCATCCATCGAGTGCTTTTCATTGCATAAGTTTGCTCTCTCATATAATTTAGTTTTAAGTTAGTAGTTTTCAAGTTATTGACCACTCAAAAACTGGGTTTGTTTGTCATTTCGATAACTCTTCTAATGTTTTCCAACATTGGTATAGACCTCTTGGCACGTGGAAGCAACCTTTCCATTTGCCGCCCTTGAGCGGGAGAAGGACTTCGCCGCGGCGATTCAGATAGCCGAACCATTCGGGATATTCGGTGTCTTTGAAGTGTTTCCAAGTATAGTCGTGGACGCGTTCAAACCACTCGAGGCATTTCTTGTCGCCGGTCAACTTGTAGCCTTTGATCATTGAAATGAGGGTTTCGATGTGCACCCACCATAGTTTCTGGTCCCATTCGAGTTCCTGAGGCGGACAGCCCTTGCGGTCCATAAAATAGAAGATGCCTTCATACTCCTTGTCCCAGCCGTATTCCAACATCCGCAGAGCGGTGTCCTTGGCCTTGGTGACCAATTCAGGACGGTTGAGGCGCTTGCCGAGGTCCATGATAAACCACATGGCTTCGATGGCGTGTCCGGGATTCATGTGGCGACCTTCGAAGCAGTCGACCAACTCGTTTTTGTCGTTGAGATTCTCCACGATGAGTCCACCGAGTTCTGGACGCAGGAACACTTCCATCACTTCGTGGATGCAGGTGTCCATGGTCTTCACGAGAAAGTCCTCATCGAGCAGATGCTCGATTTCGAGGGCAAGGTTGCAGAGAATCATCGGCAGGGCAAAGCCTTTGAGGTTTCGCGTGCCGGTGTGCAACTTGTTCCATTTGCCCTTAGGGTTATCGACCTTCGAGAGGACGATGTCGAACGTCTTTTTGGCTATCTCCGCATACTCCTGATTGCCAGTGGCGAGGCTCAATTGGCCGAACGCCATCGTGGCAAAGGTGTAGGAGAAAATGTTGTAGGGGTCGACCAGCGGATTGCCCTGACGGTCGAGCGAGAAGTACCAGTTGTAGTTGCCGTCGTGGCCGTACTTCTTCAAGAACTCGCCGCCCTGGATGGCGCAGTCGAGCCATTCCTGACGTTTCTCCACCTTGTTGTAGAGCATGGAGAACAGCCACACCTCACGTCCTTGCAGCCAGATGAACTTGTCGGTGTCAAACACCCGTCCGTCGCGGTCGAGGCACGTGTAGTAGCCACCGCATTCACGGTCCTGTGAATGTTCCAGCCAGAAAGGAAGCACATTGTCGAGCAATTCGCTTTTGTACTGTTCTGCTAATTTTTTGAAATCCATAATGATATGTGTTGAAGGTTGTTGTTTTATGTTAGGTTACCCTATTGGTTCTCTTTATTTTTTCTTCAGCCAGTAGCACTCAATTTCCTCAAGCGACTTGCCAGTGGTTTCCGGCACGAGTTTCCACACTATCAGCATGTAAGGCACACACATGATGGCGAAGAGCAGGAAGGTGCCTGCTGGAGTGAGGTTGTGAAGCATCCACGGGGTGAGTTGTCCCACAAGATATGTGCCTATCCACAAGGCAAATCCGGCAATCGACATGGCCAATCCACGGATACGCGTGGGGTACATCTCTGAAAGCAGTACGAAAATCACTGCGCTGATGGAGATGGCACAGCAGAACACGTAGAAGAGGAAGAACACCAACAGGAACGTGTTGGAAAGGCCGAAGGTTTCGCCGAAGCGGAAATAGAAACCTATAAGCAGCAAGGAGAGCACCATGCCCGACACGCCGTAATAGACGAGTTTCTTGCGGCCTACCTTGTCGATGATAAACACTGCGATGACTGTGGTTACAACATTGACTATGCCCACCAGCACTTGGCTGAACAGGGCATCGCCGCCCGAGAGGTTGGCCTCTTCGAAAATCGATGGGCCATAGTAGAGCACTGCGTTGACGCCCATAAACTGTCCGAGGATGGCGATAGCTGCGCCGATGAGCACTGCCTTGAAAATGCCTGGCTGAAGGAGGAATTTCCAGTCGGATTTTGCCTCGGAGAGTATAACCGACTTTGTGTCCTGCACCTGTGCATTTGCCTCAGCGTCACTGCGATAGATGCGGCGAAGCACGTTGGCTGCACTGGAGTCGCGTCCCTTGAGTATGAGCCAGCGAGGGCTCTCGGGAATGAAGACCACAATGAAGAAGAAGATTACCGACGGGATGCCTGACAATGCCAACATTCCGCGCCATACTTCCGACACGAAGATGCGGTTCAGCCACTCACTACCTAATATAACGCCACTCTGAGAGAAATGGAGCAACTGAAAGTTGGCAAGGTAGGCACCAAGGAAACCGACGGTAACGGCAAGTTGGTAGAGTGACACCAGCCTGCCGCGATATTTTGCAATTGAAATTTCAGAGATGTAGAGCGGCGAAACGATGGAAACCACACCGATGCCGATGCCGCCCAACACGCGGGCAATGACCAACTGGTCGAACGAGTTGACAAAGGCGCAGGCAATGCCCGACACGGAGAAGAACACCGCTGCAACGAGCATCGTGACCTTGCGACCCCATTGGTCGCTCAACTTGCCTGCCATCAGCACTCCGATGATGGAGCCAATCAGTGCGCAGCCTACAAACCACCCCACTTGCATCTCGTCGAGCGAGAAGCGTGAGGTTACCTGCGAAACCGTGCCCGAAATCACTGCGGCATCGTAGCCGAAGAGGAAGCCTCCCAGGGCTGCCACCACAGCAAGAAAAAGCAGGTAAAGAATGTTTATCGTTGATTTCATACTTAATTATTTACTTGATGTTGAAATATTCCTTGTAGCGGTCGTAGAGGTGACCTGCTTGTAGATAAGCCGACTGCGGACTCATGAAATGGGAGAACTCGAAGGTGATGGCCTTGTCGTAGCCAGCACGACCCGCTGCCTCCAATTTCATGCGCAATTTCTCCCACTTGATTGGGAAGAACTTGATTGGCATGTCGCGGTCGAAACTCTCGGCGTTGGTCCAGCACTGCATGCCGTACTTGTCGGCAAGTTTCTTGTTTACGGTAAAGAAGGCGTCCAACTCGTCGTAGTCGATGTGTCCGTCCTGAAAAGCACAGGCATCAACCACATCGTGGATGCCGTCGAAGATTTCGTTCCATTCACGCTCGTGCTCCTCCACCGACACCGCATCGCTCTTCGTGAGCGAGCCGCCGCCTGCCATCACGGCCTTCTTTCCGTCAATCCACGGAGAGATAAACGTGGGGAGTCCGCCAGAAACGTCCTTACACTGCTTGCCCATGGCGTGGAACGCCTTGATAGCGCCCTTGGTGGCGCGGCTGATTTCACCGCTAATATACCAGCCGCCAAAACTCTTGTACTTGCTACCGTAATTCTGCCACACTTCGTCGATTACATACTTGTTGTCCTCAATCTCCCAAGAGAGGTCGCCGGTGTCCCAATAGCGGCCAGAGTCGTAGAGGCCGAAGTAGAACTTCATGCCATATTTGTCGGCAAGGCGGAGAAACATGTCGAGCAGGTCGGTGCCCGGACGGTAGCACCCCTTGCCTATCAGATATTTCGACGGGTAAGTGATGAACTTGCGGTAACCCGAGCGAATCAAAATCACGGTGTCGATGCCGATGGCACGCATGTGCTGGAAATCTTGGTCCCACTCCTTCTCGCCCCAGTTCTGATGAGGAATGTCGTGCGAGATTTCATCCAGGAAGGTGCCGCTAATCCGCAACGCGTTGCTATTGGATGCAGTGGCAATGCCTTCAGGCCCTGTATATATAGATGTGTCCGACTTCTTTCCGTCGGCCAGCAAGGATGGAGCAGCCAAAATGGAGGCTCCAAGCAAGGCAGTCTTCTTAAGGAATTCTCTGCGTGTATTCATATCTATTACATTATTATAT
>CAVEIP010000024.1:0-22642 GCA_963615935.1 [Ruminococcus] lactaris
TGTTGAATGGTCTCTGCGTGGCATCACCACTCCGCTAGGTGTGGCAAGTTACCAGTTGCAAGAGGTCTACGAACGTACATTGCTCGAACTAAAACAAGAAGCATTAGAGCACAGCCAACAATCTGAGTCATGAGAGATATCATAAACCACTCACATTCAGCCAAATATCTGGGGGGGGGCGCTGGTAAGTTTTTACAATGATTAATTATTGTTAAAACCACGAAAATTCTTTCTCAAAACTTTTCTGTTTTTGGCGCTTTTAATAACTTTGCAGTACACACATTTTTCACATCTCTTTCTATGAAAAGGGGCAAACACGGAGAAAAATGCACACAGTACGTTATTACATATCATTGATATTCACGCTTTTATGCATAGGGGGGGGTACTCCTTTGCTCAAGAGCATAGCGCAGAAGTCGGGCTCGACTCTTGCGCAAGCAGTGTGCCTGCCTCTTCTTCTCCAGAGATAGCGGAGCCTGAACTGACGCGACACTTCTACTTGAAGACTAACGGCATCGGGTGGACGATGGGCATCACCAACGTTGCCGCCGAAATTGACTTTAGAAAACATTGGTCGGCTACGTTGCCTCTCTACTGGTCTGGATGGAACTATTTCAAATCAACACTGAAATTTCGCACCTTAACGCTCCAACCGGAGATCCGCTATTGGATCTTGTCGGAAGACAATGATGGAGTGTTTGTCGGAACGCACCTCGGACTTGGTTGGTACAACTACGCTCTTGACGGCAACAGCCGCATCCAGGACCACGGAGGTCACTGCCCAGCGTTCGGCGGCGGCTTCAGCGCTGGCTATCGCCTACCCATCAACCACAACAAGCGTTTGCGCTTGGAGTTTTCGCTGGGTATTGGCGTCTACGACGTGTACTACGACAAATTCACCAACCACAAGAACGGACTGGTTTACGAAACCAAGAAAAGGGCGTGGTTTGGCATCGACCAGGCTACAGCGTCGATTGTCTATACGTTTGACTGGAAGAAGAAAGGAGGCGCACGATGAAACGCTTATCCCTAATTCCTGTCCTTTTGGCGGTATTGGCCTCAGCAACTACAAGTTGCGTGCATGAGTTTCCCGAACTGCCAACTACGACCGACTTCACTCTGCACCTGAATTTCGACACTGAGTTGCCGCTATACAAGGAAGTGAACCACACCACGAGCCGCGCAGTCAACGATGCCGAGGCATACGATGTGCGTCACATTGTCAGCGCGCACCGATTGCAGCCCGACGGCAGTTATGTGCGCACCGCCGACACGCTCATCACTTTTACCTGCGACGACGTGAAGAATCTCAACTGCTCACGAAATCTCAAACTCCGCGAAGGCGATTATAAATTCTTCGTGTGGACTGATTTTGTGGACGAGGGTAGCCAAGCGGACAAATACTACAAGCCTGAGGACTTCTCTGAAATCATCCTTCGCGACAAAAAGGACTACACTGGCAGTTGCGACTTCCGCGACGCTTTCAGAGGAAGCGAGCAGGGCTCGGTAGCCATAAAGAGGAATGAGTTGGAGACGGTCGACAACGAGGTGTCGGTAACGATGCATCGCCCGTTGGCAAAGTTCCAGTTCATATCCACCGACTACGATGAGTTTATTTCCAACGTGCTGACAATGGAGGCGCGCAAAAGGGGTGAAAATACTGCAAATGGCGTTGACTCGGAGACAAGAAGCGTAAATCCTGAGGATTACCGCGTTGTGTTCCGCTATGTGGACTACGTGCCGTGCTCCTACAACATGTTTACCGACAAGCCTGCCGACTCGTGGACGGGATTGCAGTTTGAAAGCACATTGAAGCCAACCGGCAATGGCGAAATAGAAATGGGATTTGACTATGTATTTGTCAACGGCGCAGAAGCGGGTGTGTCGGTGATAGTGGCAGTCTACAATAAAGATGGGGAATTGGTTTCATCCACACCGACTATCAACGTGCCGCTAAAGCGCAGCCAACTAACCATTGTAAGGGGACGATTCCTTACATCTACATCCAACGGCGGACTGGACATTGACCCGGGATTCGATGGAGAATACAACATCTTGATTAGATAACAAATTATTAATATAAACCTTTATTTTTAAACTAAATGATCAAAATTATGATGAAGAAAATGCTTCCAGTTTTTGCAATAGCATCAATGATGCTTGCAACATCCTGCTCAAATGATGAGCTCAGCAACTTAAAGGAAGGGACTAACTCTACCGTGACCTTCACGACACAATTGGCTAACCCTTTGCAAACTCGCGCTTTTGCCGATGGCACTACTGCGACGACATTGGACTATGCCGTTTATGAGGTGAAAGGTGGCGCTTGGACTCTCCTCTCCGACCTCGGCAAAACCGATCAGCCTATCAACATGTCGACAACCGTTTCGCTGAACTTGGTGAACGGCAAAACCTATGCAGTAGTGTTCTGGGCTGATGCTCCATCGTCAATCTACACGTTTGACGCAACAAACGTAAACGTAAAAGCGAACTACGCAGGCGCTACCAGCAGCAACGAAGCGTACGACGCATTCTATGCTGTTGAGCAATTCACAGTGAACGGCGCAACTCTTGACAGAACAGTCAACTTGAAACGTCCGTTTGCACAACTCAACATCGGTACTTCCGACTTGGCAGCAGCAAAAAGCGCTGGCATCAACGTAACAAAGGCTGGTGTAACAGTTAAGACTTACAACACCTTGAACTTCAAAGAAGGCACTGTTGACGGTGAAGAAAAAATTTCGTTTGCAGCCGCAGTATTGCCTGAAGAGGCATTCCCTGTAACAACATCGGGATGCAAATATCTGGCAATGAACTATCTGCTCATGCCTGCCGACAAGAAGGCCGACAACACCGTCACAATCTCCTACGATGGTGCCGCTGATGCTCGCACATTCCAAAACATCCCATTGCAACGCAACTACCGCACAAACATCTTTGGCTCGTTGCTCACAAGCGCCAACAACTTCAACGTCTCTATCGCCCCAGAATTCGACGAACCTGACTATAGAAGACCATTGTGGGACGGTAGCGTTAAAGAGATTACTCCAAAAGATGGCGTATACGAAGTTACAACCGGTGCTGAATTGGCATGGATTGCTCAACAGACGTCTAATGGCACAAACACCTTTGCAGGAAAGACCGTCAAACTAATGAACAGTATCGACTTGGCCAATGTCGCTTGGTCTCCAATCGGCGACAACTGCATAACAACCTACCCTGGCCATACCTTTGCAGGAACTTTCGACGGCAACGGAATGACCATCTATAACCTCTCTGTTTCAACATCTGTTGCAAACTACGCTGCCGCTGGACTGTTCGGCACAGTGTATGGTGCAACTATTAAAAATTTAACCATTAAGAACGCCACAATAATGAGTACCCACTATGCGGGTGTCATTGTAGGATATGCATCTAATAATGGGTCAGCGTCAACCATCGAAGGATGTACCGTAGAGAATGTAAAAGTCACCTCAACCGCTGAAAAAATTGGCACCGGTTATGACAACGGCGACAAGGTTGGCGGCATCATGGGTTATCTGTTGAATGGCACAATAAAAAACAATACAGTTAAAAACGCTACCATAACAGCCTATCGCGACTTAGGCGGCATCGTAGGTATGGCTGATGACGCTAATACCAAGGTCATCAATAACACTATTGAGAATGTAACACTGGTAGTTGACAAAACTCACAACTACAAAAACTACACAACCCAGGAACAACACAATGTGGCTTCTATCGTAGGCAGAAACGGCAATGCTACCGTTTCATCCAATACTGGTGAGGCAACAATCAAATACTAAATCTACAAGACACTCATCTCATTTAAATAGATAACTCTGTTCAGCGTCCCCACCACACGGGGGCGCTGATTTTTTATTACAAAACAGCAAACCTTAGAAGCGGAATCATAGGCCATAATTTGCTATACGCGCGATTTTGCATAACTTTGCAGTTGTGGAAAAAGATATATTGATAAAGATTGACGATGCCCGGCTGAACTGCGGCATCGTTACTGTGGCAAACCCCAACGGCATCTGCCTCCGAAGAGGCGACACTGTGGCCGTGGTGGGCGAAAACGGTTCAGGCAAGACGCTGACGGCGAAAGCCATCACTGCCAAATGCCGCTATTCTTCCGAGCCGAAAAAGGTACGGCAGATTGAATTCTCCGACATCCATTCCCTTACGGGCTGCCAGGAGTCGTACTATCAGCAACGCTTCGAGGCATCGATGAACGATGAGATGCCCACCGTGGGCGAACTGATGGCGGGACGTATGCCACACGAGCAGTGGGACGACCTCTGCGACCGACTCTCGCTCCACGAGATTGAACACAAGCGCATAAACTTCCTGTCGAGCGGCGAACTGCGGAAATTTCTCATCGTGAACATAATGACGGAGTTGCCAGACCTGCTGATTCTCGACAATCCCTATATCGGTCTCGACGCCCCGTCACGACTGTTGCTCAACGACCTGTTGCGGCAACTGGCAGAAAACGGCGTAACGCTGATGCTTTTGCTCTGCAATCCTGGCGACATCCCTCCTTTTGCCTCGGCAATGCTCCCCATCGCCGACCGCACCATCGGACAGGCCGTTATGGGCAGTGTCGACGATATGCAGAACGCCGCAAAATCGCTGTTTCCACAACTGTCACTAAGCGCACTGCCGAGCCGTCACAGCGAGGAAGAGGACTATGAGGCAGCGTTTGAACTGCGCGACTGCCGCGTGGCTTACGGCAAGACCACAATCCTCGAGCACGTGGACTGGCGCGTGAACAAAGGTGAGCACTGGGCACTCCTCGGCGAGAACGGCTCCGGCAAGAGTACACTGCTGAGCCTTGTGTGCGCCGACAATCCTCAGTCGTACAGCAACAATATCAGCATCTTCGACCGCCGCCGCGGCACAGGCGAAACCATCTGGGACATCAAGCGCCGCATCGGCTACCTGTCGCCCGAGATGCACCTCTACTTCCGCGATGCCGCCGACACTCTGGCCGTCGTTGCATCCGGGCTCCGTGAAGTTGCCGGATTCTTCAAGCCACTTACCGAAGAGCAAAAGCAAGAAGCGCAACAATGGATGGACGCATTCGGCATCGGCGATCTCGCAAGTCGACGGTTCCCCACCCTATCGTCTGGCGAGCAGCGCCTCGCGCTACTTGTGCGCACCCTCATCAAGCGTCCGCAATTGCTCATCCTCGACGAGCCGTTGCACGGTCTCGACGCCTCCCACAAAGCCATCGCCTTGCAAGCCATCGAACAGATTGCCGCTAGCGACGCAACAACCCTTGTCTATGTCACCCACTACGAAAACGAAATACCCAAATGTGTGGACAAGCGCAAGATTCTCAAGAAAATAAGAAACAACCAATAAAATCGCAGAAATGAGTATTCTAAAACCAAACTGTCCGGTAGCCCTCTGTAGCGACCATGCCGGATTTGACACCAAAGAAGCCATCAAGGCATATCTCGAGTCGCAAGGCATTGCCTACAAAGACTTCGGTACACACTCCACCGACAGTTGCGACTATCCCGACTTTGCGCATCCGTGCGCCGAAGCCGTAGAGAAGGGCGAATGCTATCCCGGCATTGCCGTGTGTGGCAGCGGTGAAGGCATCAGCATGACCCTCAACAAGCACCAAGGCATCCGCGCAGCGCTCTGCTGGATTCCCGAGGTGGCAGCCCTCGCGCGCCAACACAACGACGCCAACGTGCTCGCCATGCCAGGCCGCTTCGTAAGCAACGAAGAAGCCATCAAGATGGTAGAGACCTTCTTGTCGACCGACTTTGAAGGCGGCCGCCACCAGCGCCGCATCGACAAGATTGCAGTGAAATAGGCATCCCATCAACACCCCACAAAGCGCAGACCCCCAGCCTGCGCTTTTTTATAGTATCTTTACGGAGATTGACCGCAAAGCAAGAAATTAACATTTTAACATTTATAAGTTAAACCTTTTCTTACCTTTGTAGTCAAAGATGTAAAGAACTAATAATAGAGAACTATGAGACGGATTAATTATTTGACAATCGTGCTGGCAATGGCATTGTCAATGCCGGCATTCAATGCGACAGCACAGTATACTGGCTATCGCGGCGGTTCGACTTCAACTACAGGAAATCCAGGCGGACGACGCCCCGACAATAACAACCAATCGAACAACAACAGCCGACCAAGCCAGCCTAACAACAGCCGACCAAGTCAGCCTAACAATAACCGACCAAGCCAGCCTAACAACAGCCGACCAAGTCAGCCTAACAACAGCCGACCAAGTCAACCTAACAACAGCCGACCAAGTCAGCCGAATCACAATTGGAACAATCGACCAAGTCAGCCGAATCACAATTGGAACAACCGCCCTGACCACGGACACCGCCCATGGAATCCAGGTGCAACAGTAAGACCAGGCAATCCAGGCGCGACACACCGTCCGGGCAACTACGGCTTCCGCCCAACGCCTCCGCCGTCGCGCCCCTACCGCCCAGTGTTCAGCCCCTACCGCTGCCCTGTGCCGCCGACTTCGTTCCGACCCTATTCGTCTGCGCCAATCTTGAGTTCAATCCTCGGACTGGCATTCGGCACAAGCATCAACATAAGCATCAACTCACTCCAGCGCAGCGGCTACTACATCGACGGATACAACAACGATGAAGTGTACTTGAGAAATGTCTACGAGATGAACTACTCATGGGACGATGGCGTTGTAATCTACAGCGGAGGTGGCATGCAGTCGGTAAGACTCTACCAGTCGACCTACGGCTACGACATGTCGCGCTACGACAATCTCTACTCTACGCTCTGCGCTCAATACGGATTGCCCGCAACGACCAACTACAGCAACAGCAACCGCGAAGCAACATGGTACGACCGCAACGGCAGCCACTACGTGTCGCTGGCCTACAGTTACATGACTTCCGACGGTGGCTACCCTCGCTACTACACCATACTCAGTTACGGATATTAGGTTAAAAAGAATCATAAGCAAATATGGAAAAGCAACAGACTTCAAAGAAGTCGTTAACTAAGAAAAGCAAAATTCTTATCAGCGTCGTGCTGGCCATTGTTGTGGTCGGCACGTCGTTGGTTGTTGCCCTTTTTGCGGCGAAAGCCGACAAGGAAGGCATGCTCTACGTGCGTCCGGGCATGACCCGTCAGCAACTCACCGACACCATCGAAGCCCATTTCGGCAAAAGCATGGCAGGCCGCGTTAGTCTGCTCTCGTCGGTACGCGACATCGACCCAGCGAAGCGCGTCGGTGCCTACCGCGTGGAAGCAGGCATGAGCGCCGTGGCCCTCTGGCGGAAACTATCGTCGGGGGCGCAGACACCAATCGAATTCACATTCAACAATGTGCGCACAGTCGACGAGTTTGCCGAAAACGCATCGCGCCAGTTGGCCCTCGACAAGCAGTCTGTAGCATCGCTGATGACCGACTCGGCATACTGCAAGAAACTGGGTTTCACACCGCAAACCATCCCTGCGATGTGCATCCCCGACACCTACGAGGTGTATTGGTCGATTAGCGCCGAGAAACTCCTCAACAAGTTGCTCAACGCCTACAACCAATTCTGGACGGCAGAGCGCAAGCAGAAGGCAAAGCAATTGGGGCTGAGCGAAGTTGAAGTGTCGACACTCGCATCGATTGTCGATTCAGAAACAGCCAACAAGGCGGAAAAGCCCACCATCGCCCGCCTCTACCTCAACCGACTCGACCAAGGCATGAAACTGCAGAGCGACCCGACCGCGAAATTCGCCGTTGGCGACGTAAACCTGAAGCGCATCACCCTCGAGCACATCAAGACCCCGTCGCCCTACAACACCTACTACGTCTACGGACTGCCGCCGGGTCCTATCCGCATGGCAGAGAAGTCGACACTCGACGCCGTGCTCAACGCGCCGAAAAACGACTACATCTACATGTGCGCCAAGGAAGACTTTTCAGGCACGCACAACTTCTCGGCATCCTACGCCGAGCACCAGCAGAACGCCAACCGCTACCGTCAGGAACTTGACCGTCGCGGCATAAAATAAAGTTTTCAATTATTTTTAGTTCTCATCCATGAAAACCGCAAGACAGTGATTGCCTTGCGGTTTTCTTTTATCCATTGAATTTGATTAATTTCAAATGATTTATGCTAACTTTGCAAGAAAAGAAAATTAGTATGCTATGGACAAACCGGACGACTTAGTGACACTCGGCTCTTTCGACCTTGCTCTCGCCCACATCATCAAGGGCGCGCTCGACAATATCGGCATCGAATCGATGATTAGCAACGAACTGATGTCGACCATTTATGCCCTGCCAGCATCGAGCATCGGCCAGGCAAAAGTGCTCGTGTTCCGCCGCGACTACGAGAAGGCCCTCGAGATGCTTCGCCAAAATGAAGCGGAATACTCCCCCGACACAACCGACGACTCCGAAGAATAGACTATACACCGCAAAATGAGACATTTCAAAGCAATAATCACCATAATCATGCTCGTGGCAATGGCACTGCCTGCCACGGCGCAGAGCTATTTCAATAGCCGCACCCTTGCCAACCGACTGAAGAAAGACAAAGAGCCGGTCTACCCTACCGCCGTCGACAATTCTGCAGCGCTGCTCCAACAAGCAGACTCGCTGGCAACGTTAGCGACCAACTACGACCCGTCGATACTGTTTCTGCCAATCGTCTACACCTCATACCAAATAACTCCCGAAATGTCGCTGCAACAGCCCGACACAGTCCCTTCGCTGCAAACAAAGAAGCAGGACACTCTCGGCTACGACCGCCAGTGGCTCGATGACTTGGCGTGGCAAAACCGCATGAACAACGAGCAACTGCAACGCATCGCCGTAGAGTCGCCATGGCTTGTGCCTTATAACCTCGAGATGCTGCCGGCACCGCCTAAGCAATACGAGGCGAAACTCGACCCAAAGAAGAACATTCTAACCATCGAGGAGCGACAAATCGAGATGCCTACCTATGCTCCTAAGCAGGCCATCCAGCACCGCAGTTGGATCCATGCTTTCGATGCCACACTGCAGTTTTCGCAAGCCTACATGTCGGACAACTGGTACCAAGGTGGCGAAAACAACATCAACCTTCTTGCCAACATCTACTACGACCTGCAACTCAACCAGAACATCCACCCGAAACTATTGTTCGACCTGACCTTGCAGTACAAAGTCGGCGTAAACTCCGCGCCAGCCGACTCGCTCCGCGGATACAACATAAACGAGGACTTGTTCCAAGCCAACTTGAAGTTCGGTGTGAAAGCCACCAAGAAGTTCTACTACAGCATGAACATGCAGTTCAAGACCCAGTTGCTACAGAATTTCAAGACCAACACCTGGGACCTCTCGGCATCGTTCCTCACCCCGGGCGAACTGAATGCCGGTATCGGTATGACCTACACCACCAAAAACAAGCGCGGCAACGTCACTCTCGACGCATCGCTGTCGCCGCTTTCCTACAACTTGAAGACATGGCGCTCCTACGACAAACTTGCCGAAGAGCACGACAAACTTGAGCATCAGGTCGGTTCGAGTGGCGAGGTGAAATTCGGCTGGGCAATGACCCGCAACATCTCACTGACGAGCCGGTTGTTTGCATTCTCCGACTACTCCTACTTGCAAGGCGACTGGGAAACTACCATTAGTTTCTCCATCAACAAGTTCCTGTCTACACAGATTTACACCCACGTGCGTTTCGACGACTCGCGCGCCATCTCAGAGAGCAACACCTCGCACTGGCAGTTTAAGGAAATCTTCAGTTTCGGATTGCAATACAAATTCCGTTAACCCACGATGCGAAGACTAATCGGCATAGCGCTTCTTCTGCTCACCGCCCTGCAGGCGATGGCAATCGAAGTGCCCGACACTGCCGCAGTCTTAGCCGGCTACGCCAACCGCAATGAGGTCGAAACGCGTATGCGCTCGCGCGTATGCGACAACATCGAAGGGTTGTGGCGTTATCCCGAAGAAGGGCTTGTGATTGCCATAGAAAAGACATCCGGGAGCGACTATCGGATGGTTGTCGTGGAGTCGGACAACGAATGCGTGGATCGCGGCACCGTGATGGGCTATCTCACCGCAACCGCCAAAGCCTCGAAACTACGGATGTGGCTCTACTCAGCCATCGACTCCGACATGCTGACAATGCCCGAGAAGTGCATCGCCGAATTCAGCGACGGCACCATCCTTATCAAGCGCAAAGAACTGAAGGTGCAACTATCGGTCAACCTCATCAGGTTTCTGCCCACGGTGTTCAGCGGCATCCGCGTGTACCCACACATTGAGAGGCCCAAGGCAGAGCCAGGACTGCATAAAATAGACCTCACCAACAATACCGAAGGGCAATTAATTTTCTAAGCCATGCGAATCCTACCCATAATCCTCGCGACCACAGCGCTAACCCTCGCCGCCCGCACCAACACCACCCGTTCGCTCGTCGACCTGCGCACAGTGATGACCTGCGCCGAGCGTGTAACCGCAGGCGACACCTGCAACTTTGCCGACAACATTGTGTTGTCGGGCTACAAGAAAACGCTCACCGATGCCTTCGAGTCATTTTTTGTCGACAACAAGACACCATTCCGCCTATCGAAACTCACGCTTAAGTTCTACTACACCAATGCCGAGACGGGGCAGAAAATCCACGAAGAGACCTACGATGTGCCGTGCGACATTCCATCGGGCGAGATGCGGCAACTCTCGGTGCGCAGTTTCGACCGCCAGCACTCGTTCTACTACGTAGACAGCCGCCAGCCACGCCGTCCAGCCACACCCTATCGGATAAAATACGAACTCAAGGGCTACGACATACGCATAGCGGTGGACGAATAGAGCCGCCCCACTGTCGAAAAAATTTTGCAAAGAGCGAGAAGGTTAGTAATTTTGGGCAAGATACGCGAATCAACGACAATGACAGACAATAAACAAAAAATGCAATGGGAACGGCTGATATGCAACAAGCGCCTCGGCATGGAGCGCTACCGCACATCGTCGGCACAGACCCGCAGCGACTTTCAGCGCGACTTCGACCGGCTGGTTTTCTCCTCGCCGTTCCGCCGCCTGCAGAACAAGACACAGGTGTTTCCGCTGCCAGGCAGCATCTTCGTGCACAACCGCCTGACCCACAGCCTCGAGGTGTCGAGTGTGGGCAAATCGCTCGCCAATGAGGTCTATATCGGACTCCTTCCCAAATATCTCGGCACACCGGCAGCCGACAAGTTGAGCCACATCGTGGAGATTGTTGGCGCGGCATGCCTCGCCCACGACATGGGCAACCCGCCGTTCGGCCACTCTGGCGAGCGCACCATAGCGACGTACTTCTCTGAGGGCCGCGGACTTGCCATCAAGCCACTGGTAAGCGACACCGAATGGAACGACTTCGTGAATTTCGACGGCAACGCCAATTCCTTCCGCCTGCTTGCCCACCAGTTCCGCGGGCGTCGCGAAGGCGGACTTGCCATGACCTACTCGTCGCTGGCTGCCATAGTGAAATACCCCTACACTTCGTCCACCACGCCAAAGCGCGGCAAGTTTGGCTTTTTCGAGTCGGAGATTGACTGTTTCCGCATGGTTGCCAACGAGTTGGGGCTCATCGAAAAAAGCCGCGACACCTATGCCCGCCATCCGCTCGTCTATCTGATGGAAGCCGCCGACGACATCTGCTATCAGGTGATGGACATCGAGGACGCCCACAAACTTAAAATTCTTGATATCAAGGAGGTTACAACCCTACTGACGGGATTCTTCAAAGGCGAACGCCTGGAACACATCATCACCGTGCTCGACGGCATCGACGACAACAACGAGAAGGTGGCATACCTGCGGTCATGTGTTGTGGGTGAACTCGTTGGCGAATGCGCCAAAGTGTTTGTCAACAACGAAGACACCATCCTCGAAGGCCGCTTCGAGGGCTGCCTCATCGACCACATCTCCGAGACCGCACGCATGGGCTACTCGCACTGCTCGGATGTGGCTTGGGAGAAAATCTACAAAGCGCCCGACGTTGTTGACATCGAGTTGGCTGGTAACCAGATTATCACATTCCTTCTCGACCGACTCATCGACGCAGTGCTCAACCCGCAGAAAAACTATTCGCGCCTGCTGCTGAGCCGCATACCCCACCAGTACGACACCTCGGCGCCGACCGTCTACGGCCGACTCCAGTCGGTGCTCGACCACATTTCCGGCATGACCGACGTCTATGCGCTCGACCTGTTCCGCAAACTCAACGGACTCAGTCTGCCTGCAGTATAATCCCAACAGAAAATGACAATAACAAAACGACTAATAACCATCCTCTTGCTCCTCATTGCCGCCGCCACTACAGCGATGGCCTACACAGTGGAGGAGGTGCCCAACGTCCACGTCAAAGACAAAACCCAATACGTGAGCAACCCCGACGGCGTGCTCAAGCAAACTACCGTCGACAGCCTCAACCGCAGCATTGCCCACATCTGGCAATCGTCGACGGCAGAGGTTGTTGCCGTAGTGGTAGAATCAATCAACGGCAACGACATCGACTTTTTCGCCACCGAACTATTCCGCCATTGGGGCATCGGCAAAAAAGACAACAACAATGGCGTGCTGGTGCTCGTAAGCACCGATGAGCGCAAGGCTGTGATACGTAGCGGTTATGGAACCGAGGGCGTGCTTCCCGACATTATCTGCGGGCGGATTATCCGCGACGATATGGTGCCGCATTTCCGCGAAGGCGACTACGACGGCGGCATGCTTGCAGCCGTGGCGCGCATCGACAGTGTACTCACCACCCCGGGCGCCGTTGCCGAACTCAAATCGAAATACGAGAACGACGAGTCACAGGAGTTCGTCGACCTGTTTACCGGCTACATGTGTGTGGCATGCATCGCGGGCTTGATATTGCTTCTCTATGCGATATTTCTTACCGCAGGCAAAATGACCAACTACGAGAAGTACAACCAGTTGGAGAAACGCAAAACGCTGTTTATCGTCGCAGCCTTTGCCACCATCGGTATGGGTTTGCCAGCGCTGCTGCTTGTCTGCGCCATGCAGCACCACTTCCGCAACAAGCGGCGCGTGTGCCCCAACTGCAAAAGCAAAATGCACAAATTGTCGGAAACAGAGGACAACAATTACCTCACTCCGTCGCAGGACTTCGAAGAACAACTGAAGTCGGTCGACTACGACGTGTGGCGGTGCGACACTTGCGGCGAGATTGATGTGTTTGCCTTCCCCAAGCGCAACTCGCCCTATGAGGAATGCCCCAACTGCCACGCCAAGGCAGCGCGCATGGTGAGCAACCGCCAGGTGTCGTGTGCAACCTCAACAGGCGACGGCTACGGAGTGCGCACATACGTATGCAAGAACTGCGGCAAAAAGACCGATGTGGCCTACACCATTCCCTATGTGGCAACGCCAATCATCGTTCCTCTGGGAGGAGGCGGCCACGGCGGAGGAGGCTTCGGAGGCGGCAGTTTCGGCGGTGGCTCCACAGGCGGCGGAGGCGCAAGCGGAGGCTGGTAGCGAAAAAAGCCACGCAAAGGGCAGATTTATGCAATAGTTGTTGTAACTTTGCACTGCCGCAAAGTGCGGCGCATCTTAGAATCAGAAAAACTAACACATATGAATGTTGTCGACAGATTTTTAAACTATGTGAAGTTTGACACTCAAAGTGACGAACTCACAAACTTGACACCGTCAACACCAGGGCAAATGATTTTTGCACAAGCACTTGAAAAAGAGTTGCAAAAGATGGGTCTGGAAAACATTTCGCTCGACGAAAACGGCTATCTCATGGCCACCCTTCCGAGCAACATGGACAAGAAAGTGCCTACAGTGGGCTTCATCGCTCACCTCGACACGTCGCCCGACATGTCGGGTCGCCACGTGAACCCGCGCATTGTCAAAGCCTATGAGGGCGGCGACATCGTGCTCGACAAGGACAGTAACGTGGTGCTCTCTCCAGCCGACTTCCCAGAACTAAACGACTATAAGGGACAGGATCTCATCGTGACCGACGGCAAGACTCTGCTCGGCGCCGACGACAAAGCCGGCATCGCCGAAATCATCAGCGCCGTTGACTACCTGATGGCTCACCCGGAAATCAAGCACGGCGACATCCGCATAGCATTCAACCCCGACGAGGAAATAGGCCTCGGCGCACACAAGTTCGACGTGGAGCGCTTTGCTGCCGACTGGGCATACACCATGGACGGCGGCGCCATCGGCGAACTCGAATTCGAGAACTTCAATGCCGCATCGGCAAAGGTTACGTTCAAGGGACGCAACGTGCACCCGGGCTACGCAAAGCACAAGATGATCAACTCCATCCGCATTGCCAACCAGTTCTGCATTATGTTGCCACGTTGGGAAACTCCGGAACACACTGAGGATTACGAAGGTTTCTACCACCTCATTGGTTTCGAAGGCTCTGTTGAGGAATCGAAACTCACCTACATTATCCGCGACCACGACCGCGACCGCTTCGAGCGCCGCAAAAAGGAACTCGAGCACTTGGTGCGCAAAATCAACAACGAATATCCTGGATGCGCGTCGATTGAGATTAAGGATCAATACTACAACATGCGCGAAAAGATAGAGCCAGTGATGTATATCATTGACATCGCAAAGCAGGCTATGGAGAACGCCGGAGTGCCACCGAAAGTACAGCCTATCCGCGGAGGAACAGACGGAGCGCAACTCTCGTTCAAAGGCCTTCCATGCCCTAACATCTTCGCTGGCGGCTTGAACTTCCACGGTCGCTATGAGTTTGTGCCAATCCCATCGATGGAGAAAGCCACCGATGTGGTTGTGGAAATCTGCAAACTCGTGGCTCAACGATAAAGACAAATTGCCGCACCTATGCCCCAGAAAACTCTCGTAGTGATCACTGGCCCCACGGGGGTAGGCAAAACGGCGGTAGCCATACGTCTGGCGCGTGACCTCGGCACGGAAATCGTGTCGGCGGACTCGCGCCAGATTTTTCGTGACATCCCCATCGGCACCGCGGCTCCCACGGCAGAGGAGCAGGCGGCTGTGCGCCACCATTTTGTGGGCATCCTCGGGCTGGAGGACTACTACAGCGCTGCGCAGTTTGAAGAAGATGCCCTCGCCACAATCGACCGCCTGTTTGAGAGCCAAGACTATGTGGTGATGTGCGGCGGGTCGATGATGTATGTCGATGCCGTGTGCAAAGGCATCGACCAACTGCCCACCATCTCAGCCGAGGTACGCGCCCTCGTGGCCCAGCGCTATGAGGAAGAAGGCGCGGAAAGCATGCTTGCCGAACTGCAGCGGCTCGACCCCGCCTACTACGATCAAGTGGACCGCAACAATCTCAAGCGGGTGGTTCACGCCATAGAAATCTGCCTGCAGGCAGGACGCCCCTACTCCGAGTTGCGCACAGGAGCGGTAAAAGAGCGGCCGTTCCGCATAGTGAAAATCGGCCTCAACCTGCCACGACCACAACTCTTCGACCGCATCAACCGCCGCGTAGAGATGATGATTGAGGAAGGCCTCATCGAGGAAGCACGCAGAGTGTATCCGCTACGCCACCTCAACTCGCTCAACACCGTTGGCTACAAGGAAATGTTCGCCTGGTTTGACGGCACAATGGACTACGAAACAGCCGTGGCACGGCTGCAGAAAAACACACGCGTATACGCCAAGAAGCAACTCACTTGGTTTGCCAAAGACCCCACCATTCACTGGCTCTCCCCCTCCGACTACGCCGCCCTAAAAGATTTGCTGTAAACCACCTACAAAACACAACCTCTCCGACAAATTTCAAAAGTTCACTTTTAATTCTGGCAAGAGGCCGCCATCGGCAGAAATTTTGCGGAAAATTTTTGCGGGCGGGAGAAAAAAATCTATAAAAAGTTGGAATTTATCGAAATTTTTCTTACTTTTGGAATGACTTATATGAGGGAAACGTTTTTACGACATGAAGAACAGAGGTTCGCACACAATGTAATAGCACGGAAATTCGGTATAGCAGAATTTACATCATCTCACTCAAATCTGTAAGTCACTATTAATGGGAAAACGTATATCATGCGCTTTGTGTAGGGCTGGCAGCAAGATATGACTCCCACGCTTTTTTCATTTATAGACAACACACAGCCAATAATAAGAGCCTTCGCTGGGGAGTCGGCAGGCATAAAAACGTAATATCTATGAAAAAACTGTTTCTTACGCTCATGCTTTTAGGCTGTGCAGCAATCTGTTATTCACAGACCAAGTTTGAACATGCCCAGACCCGTATCCAAGAGGGCATGTCGGAATTCTTCATCCGCCCGATGGTGGCTGAACTCCAGATGATTGGCTCGGAATGCAAGGAATGGACATTCAATGTGCTTCCAGGAGTGCAATTATCCAATGTGTCGGTCCCAATGCTTGAAAACGCCAAGGCGAATGCCGCCTACAAAGCAGCGAAAATGGAAGGTGCCGACATCATCCTCGGCGTAACGTTCTATGTGGTCAATAACGAGGAGAAGAAGGGACTAGATGTGACAGTGCGCGGCTATCCAGCCAAGTATGTCAACTTCCACAACTTCGGAGATGGACAGAAGGGTGCAGACGATGCAAAATGGATCGAACCGCTGCAAGACGGAGCCCGCATACGCGCCAACTACACAGGCACCAAGCAGAACGCTGCCGTTGATGCCAAATCGAAATAACACATTCTTAACTAACAAAAACGGACAACTATGAAAAAATTATTAGTCTTGGCTATCGCCTCAATCTTAAGCATCAGCGCATCGGCGCAACTCATTTCGTCAAACACGACCATCCATTACAAACAGAAAAAGGAAAGACGCCACATCAACACCTATAACCGCATCGGCGTTTCGTACGACTGCATGATACCCGATTTTGGCAACGTTGGCCATGGAGCATCATTGGCTTGGACATTCGGCTTCGACCTCACCAAAAAGCACCCCATATACTTAGAGACTGGTATAGGAGCCTCGTATGGTTTCAACGTTGGCGGCAATGACCATGCAACGATTACAATTCCTATTAATTTAGCCTACAAAATAACTGCATCCAACAATATCAACATTGTGCCTTTTGTTGGCCCTACATTTAATGAAAATTTCGTCACTAAAGGAGATTGTGTAGAGGACAAAACATTTTCCGTTGGCGTTCATGCTGGTGTGAATTTTGAATTCAACAAATTCTATTTTGGTCTTGCATACGACCAAGGGACAATGTATTACAAAACAGTCATGGCAGAAAAAGAGATTACAGAGACTGTCTATTATAGCGGCGTATATCTTAGTGGGACAGTTCCAGTAAAGGAAGAAAAGGTTGTTCGTCTTGGCACCGTTTCTGCCACTTTTGGATTTGTATTCTAAAAAGCCGATTTTTCAATAGCGAGAGGCTGCGTCGATGGACGTGGCCTCTTATTTGTTGTCGGCGGCGAGGTCGGGGAAGAGGGACGGCTCGGCGAGGAGGCGGAAAGAGATGCGATGGTGGGGCGTGGCGCCGTAGCGGGCAATGGCTTGGCGATGCGCTTTGGTAGGGTAACCTTTGTTCACATCCCAGCCGTACTGCGGATAGCCCTCATGGATGCGGCGCATAAACTCGTCACGGTGGGTCTTGGCGAGGATGGATGCGGCAGCGATGCTCATCATCTTGCCGTCGCCCTTGACGATGCACTGATGGTCGATGCCGCCGTAGGGACGGAAACGGTTGCCATCGATAAGAAGGAACTCCGGACGCACCTTCAAGCCGTCGATGGCGCGGTGCATGGCAAGAAACGATGCCTGAAGAATGTTGATTTTGTCTATCTCCTCGTTGGTAACAACGCCAACTGCCCACGCCAGAGCATCGCGCTCAATCACGGGACGAAGAGCGTCGCGCTGGCGCTCTGTGAGTTTCTTAGAGTCGTTGAGCAAAGCGTTGCTGTAGCCGTCGGGCAAAATTACCGCTGCGGCAAATACTGGTCCGGCAAGGCATCCACGACCTGCTTCGTCGCATCCAGCCTCTATGCGGCCCGCTTCGAGATAAGGCAACAACATTGTGGGTGGAATTTATTTATGACGCTTGATGATGAAGTCAAACAGCGAAAGGAAAGCCGCCTTAGCCTCGTTGTCGGGGCATGGCTCAAGCACCTCGTAGGCCTGCGCGCGCAAGCGCTCCATGGTGCTGTAGGCATAGTCGATGCCGCCTTCGCTCTTGGCAAAGTCGATAAGGGTTTCAATCTGCTCAGTGGTGAGAGAGTCGGAATTTACCAACTGGCGCATCTCGTTGTGGGCTGGAGCATCGGCCTTCGACAACGCATAGATTAGCGGCAAGGTCACCTTGCCCTCACGCAGGTCGTTGCCCGTAGGCTTGCCTATGGCATCGTCCTTGAAATAGTCGAAGATGTCGTCCTTAATCTGGAAACACAAGCCAAGCAGTTCGACGAAACGCGACAAGCGCTCAATCATTGCATCGGAAGCAGCCACAGCGTAGCCACCCACCTTCACGCACGACTGAAACAACGAAGCCGTCTTCTTGCGGATAATCTCAAAGTAACTCTGCTCGTCGATTGAGTGATGCTTAGCAATGTCTATTTGGTCGATTTCGCCTGTCGACAACTCCTTACCGAGGTCGCTCACCGTTTGGATTACGCGGAAATCGCCAGTCTGGATGGCGCATGCAAGAGCGTTGCTCACGAAGAAATCGCCCACGAGCACGGCAATGTGGTTGTCCCACGTGTTGTTGATGGTGTCGTGGCCGCGGCGCTGCTTGGTCTCGTCGATCACGTCGTCGTGGATGAGCGAAGCGTTGTGGAGCAGTTCTACTGAGGCAGCGCCGCAAAGCACTTTGCGCGTCACTTCCTCGCCGAAAAACTTCGCGCTCAGCACAACGATAATCGGACGAATCTGTTTGCCTTTCGTCTCGAGATACTTGTCAACGATTTCGTTAAGCAGTGGGCTATTGCTCGACAGCGACTCCTTTATGATAGTCTGCAACCGCTTCAGTTCGGGTGATATGAGTTGTCTTATTTCGTCAAAATTCGTCATAAAAACGATTTTTAAGACACAAAAGTAATCATTTATTCTGCGATTATTGTAATTTCACGTTTGATTTATTCCAAATCACCGAATTTTTATATTTATTAGGAAAATTTCATCGACAAATATATGGAAGGGAAAAAACTGTTTCTGCTTGATGCCTATGCGCTTATCTTCCGCGCATACCACGCAATGAAATATTCGCCGCGCTTCACGTCGGACGGGATGAACACTTCGGCAATTTTCGGCTTTGTCAATACCCTCGAGGAGGTGTTGCGCAAAGAGAACCCAAGCCACATTGCCGTGTGCTTCGACCCAGCGGGCAAGACGTTCCGCCACGAGATGTTTCCCGACTACAAAGCCGGGCGCGAGGCCACTCCCGAGGACATCAAGATAGCCGTTCCCTTCATCAAGGATATAATTCGCGCCTACGGCATCCCCGTGGTTGAGAAAGAAGGCTATGAGGCCGACGACGTCATCGGCACACTTGCCGTGATGAGCCGCGACCGTGGATTTGACACCTTCATCATGTCGCCCGACAAAGACCTCAGCCAACTGGTCGACGCTACGATCAAGGTGTTCCGCCCAGGCTATAAGGGCGCGCCAGCAGAGGTGCGCGGCGAGAAGGAAGTGTGCGAGATTTTCGGCATCAACCGTCCGTCGCAGGTGATTGACATTCTGGCGCTTATGGGCGACAAGGTGGACAACATCATCGGTTGTCCAGGCGTGGGCGAAAAGACCGCTTCAAAACTCATCCTCGAGTTTGACAGCGTGGAAAACCTCATCGCCAACACCGACAAACTGAAAGGTGCGGTAAAGACAAAGGTGGAGAGCAACGTGGACAACATCCTCTTCTCTAAGAAACTGGCAACAATATGCACGGAAGTGCCCATCGACTTCGACGAGGAAGCATACAAGCGCCACGACATCGACGCCGACGCCATCCGCGACATCTTCGGCCGGCTGGAGTTCCGCTCGCTGCTCTCGCGTGTGCTTGGCGACAAAGCCACTGCAGCGCCGGCAGCAAAACCTGCGCCAGCAAAGCCGCAGGCAAGTATGGAGTTGTCGCTCTTCGACGACAATAATTTGTTCGCTGGCATCGAAAACAATAATGCCCCCGAAGAACAAACGCCGTGCAATGTGACCATCGCCACCGAAGCCGACATTATCGACCTTGTGGACAAGGCATTAGCGCAAAAAGAGATAGGCATCTATCTGGTTAGCACCAACGGCAGCGCCATGGACGCCGTGCCGGCAGGCATTGCCGTGGCACTAAGCCCCGACGAGGCGTTCTACATAGAGATTGCCGATGAGTCGGCAGCCGATATCCGCCGGTTGCTATCGTCGGCTGTAGAAAAGGTTGGCATCAACCTGAAATTTGACATGGTTGCCGCCGCAAAACTCGGCATCAGCATCGGCGAGCCCTACTACGACGTGGCTGTGGCGCACTATCTGCTCCAACCGGAGATGAGTCACACGCTCGACCGTCTTGCTGAGATTTACCTAAAGAAACTCCTGCCATCGTATGCCATTCCACAAACCGCCAAGGTAGGCAAATTCGACCCAGCGAAGGCTCTCGCCGTAGAGGAGATTGCCCCTGTGGCATGCGCCCGCGCTGCAGCATGCCTCGAGTTGAAGCCAATCTTCGACAAACTTCTTGACGAGGAAGGCATGAAGCATCTGCTCACCGACATCGAGTTGCCACTCATCAAGGTGCTTGCCGACATGGAGCGCACCGGTGTGCGCATCGACACCCAAGCCCTTGCCGCCTATTCAGAATCGCTAACCCAGCGCCTTGCCGACATCGAGGCGCAATGCATCGAGTTGGCTGGCACACATTTCAACGTTGGCTCTCCAGCACAAGTTGGCGAAGTGCTATTCGACCGTCTGAAAATCGACGAGAAGGCAAAGAAGACCAAATCGGGACAATACTCCACCACGGAGGAGGTGCTCGAGAAACTCGCCCATAAGCACCCTATCGTAGAAAAGATACTGGAGTTCCGCAAAATCAAGAAACTGCTGTCGACCTACGTCAACGCCCTTCCAGAACTCATCAATCCCCACACGGGTCGCATCCACACCACCTACAACCAGACAGTAACCGCCACCGGTCGACTGTCGTCGACCAACCCGAACCTGCAGAACATCCCTATCCGCAACGACGACGGCCGCGAAATCCGCAAGGCATTTATCCCAGCCGAGGGCAACTCGTTCTTCTCTGCCGACTACTCGCAGATTGAACTCCGCATAGTGGCAAACATCAGCCACGACGAGGCGCTCGTAGAAGCATTCCTTGCCGGCGAGGACATACACCGCGCCACCGCCGCCAAGATTTTCCACGAGGACATAGCCACCGTGACCGACGACCAGCGCCGCAAGGCCAAGACAGCCAACTTCGGCATGATCTACGGCATCTCCGCCTTCGGACTGTCGGAACGCTTGCAGATAGCCCGTGGCGAGGCTAAGCAACTGATTGAGGACTATTTCGCCACGTTTCCCGGCGTGCGCAAGTTTATGGACGAGAGTGTGGAGCAAGCCAAGGCGAAAGGCTATGTGGTCACCCTCTTCGGGCGTCGGCGCATGCTGCCCGACATCACGTCGCGCAACGCCGTGGTGCGCGGATATGCCGAGCGCAATGCCATCAACGCGCCAATCCAAGGCACAGCAGCCGACATCATCAAGATTGCCATGAACCGCATCTTCCGCCGCTTTGAGGCTGAAGGCATCAAGTCGAAGATGATACTGCAAGTGCACGACGAATTAAACTTCGATGTCGTTCCCGGCGAAGAGCCGTCAGTGGCACGCATCGTGAAGGAAGAGATGGAAGCCGCCTACCACGGCGCCGTCCCACTCATCGCCGATTGCGGCACCGGCGCCAACTGGCTCGAAGCGCATTAATGAGAATACAGATTGCAATGAATAAGACAAAGACACAAATCAACAGCAACGAAGACCGCCTCCCTCAATTCGTTACATCTGATGGGCATCCTTTTTCCCAAGGATATGCATCGTGGTTAGCGAATCTAAAGAAGCGATATGTCCATCTTCAGGCCAAGGCTGCAGTAAAGGTAAACACAGAACTGCTTCATTTTTACTGGACCTTAGGAAAGGATATTGTTGCCATGCATATCGAGGAACAATGGGGCAAAGGAGTGCTAAAGCAATTAAGCCTTGACCTTCGTGCCTCATTCCCTGAGCAAACAGGATTTTCGCTAACAAACCTCAAATACATTAAGCGTTGGTATGCGTTCTACGAAGGCTCTGAGGAAATTGGTCAGCAGGCTGCTGACCAATTAGGATTGCCACTGTCTTTTGCTTCAGTGCCATGGTTTCATCACATAGTGATTATTACGCACAGCAAATCTGTTCGCGAAGCCTTGTTTTACATCAACAAAGTATTGGAAGGCAATTGGAGTAGGCGTATGCTTGAAGACAGTATCAAGGCAAACCTTTATGAAAATCATGGCAACATCCCATCCAATTTTAGCGGTCTGTTACCTGACGGTCAAAGCCAACTAGTTTTGCAAACGCTAAAAGACCCATACAATCTCAACTTCTTACGATTGTCTAATGGATACAATGAAGCCGAACTTGAGGATGCACTGGTTTCCAACATCACACGCTTTCTTCTAGAACTCGGACATGGCTTTGCATACGTTGGGAG
>CAVEIP010000024.1:22652-24225 GCA_963615935.1 [Ruminococcus] lactaris
AAATGGAACTACGTATGCCAGGCGGACAATCGTTTTTCCCTGATATGGTATTCTACCACATTCCGCTAAAATGCTACGTGGTAGTGGAATTAAAAGTTGTTGACTTTATTCCAGAATTTGCAGGCAAGCTCAATTTCTATGTGTCAGCCGCAGACCATCTGCTACGAGGAAAAGATGATAATCCCAGCATCGGACTATTGATTTGCAAGGCAAAAGACGATACCGTCGTAGAATGGTCACTGCAAGACATCAACAAACCCATAGGCGTATCTTCTTACCAACTGCAAGAAGTTGTAAAACGCACATTTCAGGAAATGGAGCACAATGACTGCGTCGATAGAGACAAGCCAACTGGCTCGAAGCGCATTAATGAGTAAATAACCTATTTTTAAACAATAACTAAACAATCAAACAAAATGAACAAACTGCTTACAACAATTCTTTCAGTTCTGATGCTTGCCTCATTGGCAAGTTGTGGCAAAGACAACAACGGCAACAACGACACTCCGGACAAAGAGCCAAGTTACAAGATGCTCTACCGCGCGATACTCCCGAAGAGCGTATTCGACTTCGGCAACCCGTCGCTTACCGTCTACAACCCAACGACGAAGCAGACCGCTACCGTCAACCTGACTCTAGACCAAGACAACCGCAACGGGTCGGCCTTCGCAAAAGACTACGAGTTGGTCTGCACCATAATGTCGATGCAACTCGTGCCGCTCGACCCCAACGATTTCTTCTTCTACTACTATGAGGTGACTAACATCACCAAGGACATGACCTATGAGGCTACGATCAAACTCAACATCGATGAGACCAAGGCAGCGGCCCTCGACCAGACAGCGAAGACCAAGGTAGGCATCCCATCGATTGCCACATCGTTCTACAACCTCTCTACACAGAAATCATCACCCATATCGCTGGCATTGGCAACCGTAACCGTCACAAACGCCCAGGCGCTTACATACTACTCTAAGCCTACCATCGCCGAAAGGACCATCTCCGGCACCGTAGTCCTGCCGTAACGACAGAAATGGTAAACCTACTGGAAAATGCAGTTGTCTCCCAACTGGAGACAACTGCTATTGGTAGTATGTATTAAGACGTGACCGACTATTATCTCAAAACCGACAAATCATTAACGACAAAGGCTAAATCGAAGAAACATTAACTGAAGAAATGGAAACCAACAATAAGAAAAGAGACTTTTCTATAGAACAAACCGAATACTCTGGGATACTACGACAAACCGTCGCCGTGATTGAGCGTACCCGGGCCGAAATAGCCAAGCACATAAACGGATATATCTCTACAGCATATTGGGAAATTGGGAAAATACTTCACGACAGGAAAATAGAAAGCGGCTATGGCGATAGTGTAGTTAAGCGACTTTCAAGGGACTTAAAAGAACGCTATCCTAAGATGGGGGTTTCACCACGACAATTGTGGAATATGATAAAGTTTTACCAACGCTATGTTGGGCACGATGCAAAAGTGCTACGCGCCGTAGCACTTTTGCCATGGTCTCACAATCTACTTATCCTCAGCAAGGAATTGGATGATGACACAACAC
>CAVEIP010000025.1:0-24072 GCA_963615935.1 [Ruminococcus] lactaris
ACTCCGTTGGAAGAATGCAACAAACGGCGTCTACACCAACCTTGCACCTGCGGATGTTACTTTGGCCTACAATACATCACACACTAACAAAAGCGTTGTCAAGGTTACAGTTTCTTCAGTAAACACTCCTACTGGATGCACTCTTCAACAGTATAATGGTACAGTATGGTCAGATGTTGCAGCAGACACTTATGTGTCGACAGTGTCAGACAGCATCAGCAACAATGCTGCTACACTCATCAGCGATGTAACTGGTTGGAAAGACGGTGCTTGCTACTATCAAGTGCCTATCGAGCACCTCACCAGCACCGACGCTAACCCATTCTGGGGCGTTGTTCGCAACCACTGCTATGAGTTGACTCTTTCGAGCATCTCTCGTATCGGTTCAGCAATCTGGGACAAGGATGAGGAACTCATCATCATCCCTGGTAAGGAAACTAACTACTACGTAGCCGCTCGCTTGAACATCCTCGCTTGGAAGTCGATCAAGCAAAACGTAGTACTTGACTAACACTACACTCCGGACCGCATAAGCGGCTCCAACCATAGGGCGGCAGCCTTTGATCGGGCTGCCGTTCACAAAGAAACAAAACATCTACACGATTGGAAATAATGAATAAAAAGGCAATCATAGGAAAACTATTGATGGGTGCGGTGCTGATGGCCACTGCCACTCTTGGCAGTTGCATCTACGACGACCAGAGCGAATGTCCAAGAGTAACGATTCGCTACACCCGTAATATGAAGTTTGCCGATGCCGCACCCCACGAGGTGCGCAGTGTCAAACTCTACGCCTATAACGCCAATAACCAACTTGTCTACACAGCCGATGCTGATGCGACAGCACTTGCCAGCAGCGACTATTCCATCAACCTCGCCAATCTTCCGTCGGATGCCACACGCATCGTGACCTGGGGCCTTGGCGAAGTGCGCAAGGAAAATAGTTACACCTTCGGCGCAGCCGACAAACTCGAGTCGCTCACCTGCCTCGTCAACAACAACGACGGAGCCATTGACGGCGACCTCACTCCGCTGTTCCACGCAGAGGTGCCTGTGTCGGTGGCTCGCGAGCAAGGCGTGATTGACCTTACGAAGGACACTAACGTGATTCGTGTGATACTGCAGAACATCTCAGGCGAGCCTATCGACAAGGATGCTTTCCGCTATGAGATTACTTCCGCCAACGGCTACCTGAACTACGACAACACGCTTCTTGGCAGCCAGCAGATGACCTACACTCCGTGGAGCATCTATACTGGCTCTGCGGGTGTGAATGCAGAGACCAAGGCCGGCGACGACTCATCGGTGAGCGTCGTTGTTGCCGAATTCACCATCAACCGCCTTATTGACGGGCAGAAGACGCAACTCACCGTCTACAAGAAGGATACAGGCGACAAGGTGTTCTCAATACCGGTTACCGACTATGCGTTGCTTGTGAAAGGGCACTACAACTCGTCGATGACCAACCAGGAATACCTCGACCGCCAGGACGAATGGAACATGACATTCTTCATCCAGGGAAGCAACTGGATTAGTTCGAGCGTCATAATCAACTCCTGGAGAGTGATACTCAGTGATGTAGATATTTAAATTATGGCATAACGGACCATCAGAGGTCTGGAAAGAACCAATAGTAATTCGATTTTGTTACAATTCTCGTTGTTGGCATTGACTGTGAAGTTGGTGCCAATCGTTTTTATTGTTGGTTTTGAGGTCGGAAATAGTGCGACAAAAGACAGTCGGCAGGGCTGCGATTTTTATAATTGCGTGAAAATAACTAATTTTGGCACGGAAAATAAAAATTGATGATGAAAAGAAAATTCTTATTGGCATTGACTCTGCTTTCGGCAGTAAGCGCAATGCAGGCTGAAACAAAGGAAAAAGTGGCTTTCGGCGATTTCGAGCATTGGGTTACCCGCACAATCAAGGAATCAGCGATTATCGGAGGAAAAAACAAGACATTATATGAAATCGGTCCTACACAGACCATCAACGGCAACAAGGCATACTCCAACCTCGGAGGCTCGCCTTGGGCAACGTCGAACGTGTATGCCAAGGTGGCTGGCGTGGTGAAAGGCAGCAACGCTGTTTATCCGCATCAGCGCAGCGCCGGCAACAAGTGCGTGAAGTTGTCCACCATCATGGAGAAGGTCAAAGCCCTCGGCGTGGTCAATATGGACGTGTTGGTGTCGGGTAGCATCTATTTCGGCACGATGGTGGAGCCAGTGAGCAGCACCAAGAACCCGTACAGCAAACTCGACATGAACGTGAAGTTCACCAAGCGCCCGAAGTATCTTTGCTTCGACTATATGGTAGAGATTCCTGCCAACGCCAAGATGATCTATTCGAGCGGTTTTGGCAAGAAAAAGACCCTCACCGGACGCCAGAACGCCTGCGAGGCATTCGTGCTGCTGCAGCGCCGCTGGGAGGACTCTGAAGGCAACATCTACGCAAAGCGCGTGGGCACAGGCCGTGAGCGCTACACCAAGAGCACATCGGGCTGGGTAAACAACCACCGTATGCGCATCTACTACGGCGACATCGTCGGGCAGTCGTACTACAAGAGTTACATGAACCTCATTGACAAGAGCCGTCCGTACTACGCCCGCAACAGCAAGGGCAAGATTGTGCCAGTGCAGGAAGTGGGATGGGACAGCCCGTTGGCAACGCCGACCCACATCATCATGATGTTCTCCGCCGGCTGCGGTACAGCCTATGAGGGCACGATAGGTCAGACACTCTATGTGGACAACGTAGCATTTATTTACGACTAACATAAAAACCAAGAGACATGAAAACAAAAAGGCGAGACCTTCGGGCCTCGCTTTTTTTTACGCTCCGTGTTTCACAACATTAGAGGTTGATGTAAATAGTGAATGGTTCTTTCTATCATATTGCTAAGTTATGCAGATAATTCCTTGTCTGCAACAATTTTTATGGCGAAATCGAAGGGAATATAAATAGATATAAGCATAATGTGTTGATTATTAGCGGCAATGGTTTTTAGAAATATAAACGCTAATATTGAAAATTTTGAGCAAATAATCGGCATGAATTTTCACGAAGCGAGGGGGTGTCCTGTCGGTGCGGTGGCGTACTTACAGCACGCATTTACTTGTTAAGCCGCTCTGCCCCAGGCTAAAGCCGTGGGGTTTTGGAATATTGCGCCTCGACGAGGCGCTCCTTGGCGGTAGCGGAGGGTATCGATGGCGTCGCTCCTTAGCGGTGTTGTCGGCGGAAGATGAGCCAGAGGATGGCGCCGCGGACGGTGAGGAAGAGTGTGTAGGCGAGCCAGAGGGTGTGGTTGTGGTCGGGGAGGAGCGAGGGGTTGAGCGCGAAGACGAAAAACACCGCCGCGCCGCCGACGAGCGAAAGGAGCATGTGGCGCGTGGCGGTGAGTCCGATAAACACCCCGTCCCAGAGAAATGCCCCCACACCCGCCACGGGCACGATGCACATCCACAGGCTGTAGCGCGAAGCGCCGGCGATGACTGCGGCGTCGTCGGAGAACATCCGCATCACGGGTTCGTTGCAGCCCCCGTAGCAGAGAGCAAACACCGCCGCTATTGCCCATCCCCAGCGGAACAGAGCGCCTGAGCACCGTCGCATCGACTCTCCGTCGGCAGCGCCGCAGAATTTCCCTACGAGAGCCTCGGCCGCGTAGGCAAAGCCGTCCATGAAGTTGGCGTAGAGCATGTAGAGTTGCATAAACAAGGCGTTGACCGCCAGCGTCATGTTGCCCTCGCGAGCGCCTACCGACGTGAACCATAGCATCACCGCCATCATGCAGAGGCTGCGCAGGAAGATGTCCGAATTGATGCGGAAAAACCGACCGATGCCATCGGTCAACTGGTTGATACTTATAGAGATGGCGATACCGCTCTTGCGTGCGAGCCGCAGGGCGCAGATGGCAGAAAGCACAAAGCCGCACCACTGCGCGATGAGTGTGCCAAGCGGGATGCCGACGAAGCCCATACCAGCGGCAAACACCAGCGACAGACTCGCGCCGATGTTAATCACGTTGACCGCCATCGCCACGACAAACGGGATGCGAGTGTTTTGCATGCCTATGAACCACCCCGTCAGCCCCATCGTGGCAAGCATTGCCGGAGCGCCCCAGATGATGATGTGGAAATACTGCGCTGCCATCGCCTCTACCTCCTGGCTCGGGGCAATAACTAAGAGAAACAGGCGGCAGAGAGGCGTCTGCAGGGCGATGAGTGCCACGCCGAGCACCAACGCAAGTACCGCGGCACGGCAAAGCGTGGTGGCCATCAGCGGCTTGTTGCTCGCGCCGAAAGCCTGCGCCGTGATGCCGCTCGTGCCCATGCGGAGGAAGCCGAAATTCCAATATGTTAGGCTGAACATTGTGGCGCCCACCGACACCGCACCGATAAACGCCGCCGAGCCGATATGGCCCGCAATCGACAGGTCAATCAGCCCAAGCAGCGGCACGATGATGTTCGACAGAATCGAAGGCACGGCAAGCCGGAGAATCTCTTTGTTCATAGCGCAAATTTACAAAAAATACGTTAGAAGTGATGTGCGTCTCGTCGTCAGAGCCCCGACGCTGAAGCCCCAATTTTATCTATTGAACGGTGACTAGGCTGAAAGCCTTGCTTCTACATAGCCCAGGGCAACGCCCTGGGTAACAGTGTGATAGATGACACGCTCTGTAAGGGCAAAACTACATTACCGATGGTGATTTGTATTGCGCCTACAGCGCGTTATATATGGAATTCGGCTGCCCCAGGGCGCTGCCCTGGGCTATGTAGTACTAAGACTTTCAGCCTATTTCTATTCTATCACTAGGCTTTTTCTATTCTCTCATTTTCACGGACTGCACCCAGTGGTTAGCAAAATGGCGTAACGACTGGGCTGGCTGATGGTCGCGATTTGTCCATTCATCTATATGTAAAGGCTTTTTTCGGCGGAGGGATGGTTAAATTTTTGCGGAATGTTGTTTGTTTGGAAAATAAGAAATACATTTGTAAACTAATAACAATACTTTAGAATCTAACCTATATTCTTATGAGAAAAATTTTTACAAAAATTCTGCTCCCTGTTGTGGCGTTGTTGCTTTGTGCCCCACAGGCGAAGGCGGAAGGCGAATACGCTTGGCCAGCAAACTACGACGGCGTAATGCTTCAGGGTTTCTATTGGGACTCTTTCAAGGAGTCGAAGTGGTCAGTGCTTCAATCGCAGGCCGCAGAACTATCTTCTTATTTCGATTTAATTTGGGTGCCAAATGCTGGCAAGTCGGCATCAAATCCTTCGATGGGCTACGACCCAGTGTACTGGTTTAGCAATTACAACTCTTCTTTCGGTAACCTCACCGAACTGAAATCGATGGTGCAGACCTTTAAGTCGCTCGGCACCGGCATCATTGCCGACGTGGTGGTCAACCACCGCAGCGGCGCTACCAATTGGTATGATTTCCCTGTAGAGACATATAAGGGCGTAACCTATAAACTCGGCCTCGACGCTATTTGCTGCAACGACGAGATGGCAAGTGCTTCAGGTCAACCAACGCCAACAGGCGCCTACGACACTGGCGACAACTTCGACGGCAGCCGTGACCTCGACCACACCAACACTGCAGTGCAAGAGGCCATCAAGGCATATCTCGACTTCCTTAAAAACGAAATCGGCTTTGCAGGCTGGCGCTACGACATGGTGAAAGGCTATAATGGCATCTACACCAAGATGTACAACCAATCGGCACAGATGCCATACTCAGTGGGCGAATACTGGGACAACTACGACAACACAACCGCATGGATTGAGAAGACAGAGCGCAACTCGGCAGCCTTCGACTTCGAGTTTAAGTGGGCTCTCAACGCAGCATTCCCAAGTTACGACTTCTCAAAACTAGTGTGGAAACGTTACGGCTCACTCAACCAGCCTGCAGGTCTTATCCACATGGATACCTATCAGCGCTATGCCGTTACATTTGTCGACAACCACGATACATATAAAGAAAGCGACAAAATCTTTACAGGCGACGTAGAGGCAGCCAATGCCTTCATGCTCTGCTCTCCAGGCACACCTTGCGTGTTCTTCAAGCACTGGATTGACAAGAAAGAAGCCATCAAGAAACTCATTGCCATCCGCAAGTCGGTTGGCTTGACCAACCAAAGCACAGTGAATGTGCTCGAGTCATCGACAAACCGCTACGTGGCTAAGGTGACAGGTACAAACGGCGACCTCGTTATCAAGGTGGGTCGCGGCTCATACACCCCGACAGGCTATACCGATGCCGACAAGGTTGCAAGCAACACACTCTACGCCATCTGGACAAAGGTTGAAATCAAGGACCTTGAAAACGGCGTGGCTAAACTCTCGTTCTCTCCCGACGGCGGCACATACACTGGCGGCGTGAGCGTGACAATGACCATCGACAACGCATCGAACTTCAACAATCCTGAGATTGCCTACACAACCGACGGCTCTACACCATCGCTCAGCAACGGCACACGCGTTGCTTCAGGCACAGTGCTTGACATCACAAAGAACACTAAACTCAAAGCAGTGGTTATTGCCGACGGCAAGATTGTTTCGGCAATCAAGGAGGCTTCCTACATTACATCCATCGAGCCAATCGAAGTGTATGTAGAGAAACCAAGCAGTTGGTCGAAGTTCAACATCTACGCTTGGACAAGTTCAGCAACAGTTTCTGGCGCATGGCCAGGCGATGCCCTCACAGAGACTGCTACTGTCGACGGCAAGACAATGTACTACCGCAACTTCGGCACAAGCAATGCTGAGATTAATATTATCTTCAACAACGCAACCGACCAGACTGTCGACATCGAAGGCCTCGGCTACGGCAAGCACTACTATCGCTTGAACGAGACTTCGGGCAAGAGCATCACAGTGACTGAATTCACTCCAGCCGACGGCGTTGAGAGCGTAAGCAACAGCCAGGTGGTTATCTATCCTAACCCGGCAACCGACGTGCTCAACGTGAAGGCCGACAAGGTGGTAGCCAACGTGGCAATCTACTCCGTAGGCGGTGCAAAGGTTGCCGAGGCCAACGGCGCATCGGTAGCAGTTGCCGACCTCCAGAACGGTCTCTACATCTACAGTGTAGCCTTTGCCGACGGTTCAGTTGCCCGTGGCAAATTTGTGAAGAAATAAACAGGCGACTAATCGCCCAATTCCCTATACCGCTCGCGGCATCAACCGATGCCGCGAGTTTTTGTTTATATTGTAGATTTATAAACTAATACAACATAAGCAATGATTTCTATTAAGGTAAAATTTCGTCAGGCAGTGGCCGACGGCAAAAAGGGGACTGTTTATTATCAAATCATTCACGAGCGCAAGGTGGCGCAACTCGCCACCGACTACAAGATTCTCCCCTCGGAATGGAACGCAAAACGCGGCACGCTGGCATGCGTAGGCGACGACTCCCGCCGCCGCGAACTGCAGCGCATAGGCGAGCGGATACAAGCCGACGTGAGCCGCCTGCACCGGATTGCCCAGGCGCTTCGCGGGCGGTGGGTGGATTTCTCTGTGGACGACGTTGTAGCGGAGTTTCGAAGATGTGTCCGCGACTATTCGCTTGCAAACTATATGAACACGATTATCCGAAAACTGCGCCAACGCGGGCAGGTACGCACGGCAGAGACCTATGGGTCTGCCCTGGTTAGTTTCAGCGCCTATCTTGGCGGCGACATAGTGATGGATGCCATCACCGCCGACGTGGTTGAAGGCTACGAGGCATACCTCAAGAGCCGCGGCAACACGCCCAACACCACGTCGTACTATATGCGCATTCTCCGCGCCGTCTACAACCGCGCGGTGAGCGACGGTGCCGTCGACGACCTCCGCCCGTTTGCCTACGTCTACACCGGTGTGGCGAAGACCCGCAAGCGCGCGTTGCCGCTTGCCGACATCCGTAAAATCCGCGTCGTAGACCTTCAGCCTAAGTCCGCCACAGCGTGGGCGCGCGACATGTTTCTGATGAGTTTCTATCTGCGTGGCATGAGTTTCGTAGATATGGCATTTCTGCGCAAGTCCGACCTCTGCAACGGACAGGTTACCTACAGCCGCCGCAAGACCGGCCGCCAACTCACCATAGGCTGGACAAAAGAGATGCAGGCGATAGTCGACCGCTATCCAGATAACCCCACAGGCTATCTGCTGCCCATCATCACCTCGCAGGGATGCAACGAGCGAACATCCTACCAGACTAAGTGCCGCATGGCCAATAGGGAACTCAAACGAGTGTCGGCGCTGGCGGGAGTAGACGCACCGCTGTCGATGTATTGTGCGCGCCACAGTTGGGCATCGATAGCCAAGGCGAAAGGCATCCCGCTGAGCATCATCAGCGAAGGTATGGGGCACGACTCCGAGCAGACCACGCAAATCTATCTCGCAAGCATCGAAACATCGCGAATAGATAGGGCTAATAAATTGATTATAAACGCATTGGGGGGGGTAAATGAAGGGCGCTCGTTGATGCGGTGCTGGCGACCGTTGCTTGGGTATGTGCGGTAGCGTACTTACAGCACGCAATTTCTTATTAGACAGCCTGTTCCCCAGGCTAAAGCCAGGGGCTTTGAGATATTGCGCCTCGAGGAGGCGCTCGCCCACGCAGGCAGTACCTGTTAGCCCAGTCTGTGAGGGGAGTGTACCACATCGTCGGCAGTGTCAGTAAACCCAGTCTGTGGGGGTGGTGCATCGCCAGTGCGACTCAATGCGGGAGTGCTCGTAAGGGCTTGTCTGCGAGGGGAGTGCACCCCGTCGGGGTGCCGTATTGCTAACCCTAGGCTTCAGCCTGGGGCTGGCTGATAGTCAGAGACTTGCACCCCGTCGGGGTGCCGCAGGGGCGAGACGGCTTGTGCTGGTTTGGTGGCTTTTTGGTGGCAAAATGGTTGAAAATGCGGTGAGTTTCAAAGAAAAAATGTAACTTTGGAACAGAAAAAACAAACAGTAATGAGAAAACTACTTTATATATTCGCAATGTTTGTTGCGCTACTCTATGCATGCGGCAACAAGAACAGTTTTGAAATCAAGGGTACAATCGATGGCGCCGGCAAAGGCAAGATGGTGGTGCAGCGCACCGACAATGGTGTGTGGGTGAACCTCGACTCTATCGACATCAACGAGAACGGTGAGTTTGAATACGAAGGTGCGGCTCCAGCATTCCCAGAGGTCTACCGCTTGGAATACAACGGCCGCTATGCCTATGTGCCTATCGACAGTCTTGACCATATCGTGCTGAAAGCCGACACAGCCAACTTCGACACCAAGTACACCCTTTCGGGTAGCGCCAACGCTGAATGGCTCACCGAGGTGAACGCAACGGTGCAAGCCCTCTCGGGCAAGTCCGTAAGCGACCCAGCCTACGTCAAGGCAAAGCGCATGCTAACAGAGCGTCTGCTCAAGGACCCATCGAGCATCGTGGCTTACTACACGGTGGAGAAGGTGGTTGACGGACACCGCTTGTTTGACCCGTCGAACGCCGCCGACCTCAAAGTGATTGGCGCGGTGGCTACCGGCTATGGCACATTCCGCAGCGGCAACCCGTTGGCGAAATATATGGAGGCAGAATATATGGCAGGCGCACGCATGCAGCCACGCAACGTCGCTCCGAGCGACACCCTCCACGCCCAGCAGATAGGCTTCCTCGACATCGAACTCAAGGACGAGAACGGCGCGGTGCGCAAACTCAGCGACCTGGCAAAGGGCGGCAAGGTGGTGATGCTCAACTTCACGACCTACGCAGCCGAGGAGTCGCCAGAATTTAACCGCATCCTTGCTGCTGTCTATAAGAAATATGCCGACAGAGGTCTGGCAATCTATCAGGTGGGCTACGACGACTCCGAATTTACATGGAAAGACGCAGCCAAGAACCTTCCGTGGACCACAGTGTTTGACGCTGCGGGCGGCACATCGCAAAATCTCGTGAACTACAATATCGGCTCGCTTCCGGCAATCTTTATCATCGACCGCGATGGCACTCTTGCTGAGCGCGTCACCGACATCAAGAAACTCGATTCATCTGTGGCTAAATACCTTTAAAAGCGTAAGGCGATGGCAGAAGAACTTGACTTTGAACAGAAAAACACCGCTGCTGAATATACAAGCGACGACATCAAGACGCTCGACTGGAAGGAACACATCCGCAAGCGTCCGGGCATGTATATCGGCAAACTTGGCGACGGAACGCACTCCGACGACGGTATCTATGTGATACTCAAGGAGGTGATTGACAACTCCATCGACGAGTTCGCCATGGGTCACGGCAAGCAGATAATCGTAAACATAAGCGATGACGGCACCGTTGAGGTGCGCGACTTCGGCCGCGGCATCCCGTTGGAGTCGGTGGTCGACGTTTCGTCGAAGATGAACACTGGCGCGAAGTACGATTCCGACGCCTTCAAGAAATCGGTCGGTCTGAACGGCGTGGGTATGAAAGCCACCAACGCCCTGTCGACCTATTTTGAGATATCGTCGTGCCGCAACGGCGAGAAAAAGACCGTGCGCTACAGTCGCGGCGAAATCACTGAAAACTGCGACATCTGCGCCACCGACGAAGAAAACGGCACATACGTGAAGTTTGTCCCCGACAAGGATATCTTCATCAACTACCACTACAATGGTGAGTTTGTGGAGACGATGCTGAAAAACTACTCGTTTCTCAACACCGGGCTGGCAATCATCTACAACGGCGCACGCATCTACTCCCGCAACGGCTTGGAGGACTTGTTGAAAGAAAACATGACCAACGAGCCCCTTTATCCGATAATGCACTTCACAGGCAACGACATCGAGGTGGTGATAACCCACGCCAACCAATACGGCGAGGAGTACTACTCCTTTGTCAATGGCCAGCACACCACCCAGGGCGGCACCCACCTTACGGCGTTCCGCGAAGCGGTGTCGCGCACCATCAAGGAATTTTACGGCAAGAATTTCGAATACTCCGACATACGCAACGGTATGGTAGCCGCCATAAGCATCAAGGTGCAAGAACCGGTGTTTGAGTCGCAGACCAAGACCAAACTCGGCTCGCGCGACATGAGTCCAGAGGGTACGCTCACCGTAGCGAAATTCATAGGCGACTTCATCAAGCGCGAACTCGACAACTATCTGCATATCAAATCGGAAACAGCCGACGTGATGCTCCGCAAGATTCTCGAGTCGGAGAAAGAGCGCAAGGCCATAGCCGGAGTGACCAAGCAAACCCGCGAACGCGCCAAGAAGGCAAGTCTCAACAACAAGAAGTTGCGCGACTGCCATGTGCACTACTGCGACTCCAAGGGCGACCTCCGCGACGACACAGCCCTCTTTATCACCGAGGGACTCTCGGCAACGGGAACAATTACCAAGGTGCGCAACGTCGAGACACAGGCCGTGTTCTCCCTGCGCGGCAAGCCGCTCAACACCTTCGGCAAGTCGCAGAAGGACATCAAAGCCAACGAGGAGTTCTATTTGCTCGACTCTGCCCTCGACATTGCCGACGGCATCGAAAACTTGCGCTACAACAAGGTGATTATAGCCACCGATGCCGATGTCGACGGTATGCACATCCGCCTGCTGATGATAACCTACTTCCTCCAGTTCTATCCCGACTTGGTGAAGAAAGGCCACGTCTACATCCTCCAGACGCCCCTTTTCCGTGTGCGCAACAAAAATGTGTCGCGCGGCAAGAAGAAGTCGGCCAAGGACGAGACCTACTACTGCTATAGCGACGACGAGCGCGAGAACGCCATCAAGAAACTCGGCAAGAGTGCGGAAATCACACGATTCAAAGGTCTTGGTGAAATCTCGGCAGAGGAGTTCAAGGACTTTATTGGTCCCGACATGCGCCTCGACCAAGTGAAACTCCGCAAGGAAGACTCTGTAAAAGAGATGCTCGAATTCTACATGGGCAAAAACACCATGGAGCGCCAACTCTTCATCGTGGACAACCTCGTGGTGGAGGACAACGACAATCTCGACATGACTCATTAGTGTAGCACTATACAAATCAAAACGCAAAAAGACATGAACCAACGCATAGCCATCTTCCCGGGCTCGTTCGACCCGTTTACCATCGGACATCATTCAATAGTGGAGCGCGCATTGCCCCTCTTCGACAAGATTGTGGTTGCTGTGGGCATGAACAGCGGCAAGCATTCCCTGCTGTCCGACATCGATCGGCTGGAAGCCATCCGCCGGCTCTATGCCAGCGAGCCGCGCGTGGAGGTGATCACCTATAGCGGCCTCACAGTAGAGGCAGCCGAGCAGTGCGGCGCACACTTCATCCTGCGCGGCGTGCGCACGGTCCAGGATTTCGAGTATGAGAAGACCCTTGCCGACGTGAACCGCCGCATCACCGGGTTGGAAACGGTGTTGCTCTACACCCTTCCGGAATACGGCAGCATCAGTTCGTCGATAGTGCGTGAACTCATCAGTTTCGGCCGCGACGTTTCCGACCTCTTGCCCAAAGGCTACACATTCGACATTTAGTAATATGGACAAGAGTATAAGTGCAAATAAAATGACTCCTGCTTTCCCAACTCATCCAGGTGAAATCTTGAAGGATGAAATAGAGTATAGGGGAATTTCTCAGCGTAAGTTGGCCGAAGAAATGGGCATTGCTTATTCTGCATTGAATGAAATACTGAATGCCCGACGCCCTATTACAGAGAAAACAGCACTTCTGTTTGAGGCTGCTTTAGGCGTTAATGCAGAACCATTGCTGAAGATGCAAATGCGCTACAACATTCGGTCGACCAAGCAAGATGTTTCGTTTATGAAACGTTTGGCGCAAGTGAGGAAAGTCGCTGCAGTTCTTTGATAAAACACGACTTTTTTAATAGATAAGAATTTAGGAAAAATGAAAAAAGCGAAATACTTGTTGGCGGCAGCCTTTGTGGTCGCCACGTTTGCAATATCGGCGCAGCGCTCGTCGGAACAGTTGCAAAAGTTGATGATGGTAGAAAACGTTATCAACAACCTCTATGTCGACGAGGTCGACGAGTCGCAGGTGGTGGAGAGCGCTGTGAAGAAAATGCTCGAGGATCTCGACCCCCACTCGTCCTACAGTTCGAAGGAAGAGACCTCATCGACCCAGGAAACGATGCAAGGCAGTTTCAGCGGCATCGGTATCCAGTTCAACATGCAGAAGGACACCCTCTATGTGGTGCAGACCATTGCCGGCGGACCGTCGGAGAAGGTAGGCATCATGCCAGGCGACCGCTTCATCTCGGTCAACGACTCGCTGATTGCGGGACAGAAGATGAAGAACACCGACATTATGAAGCGCCTGCGCGGCCCTAAGGGCACGAAGGTGAACATCAAGGTGAAGCGCGGCGACCGCCAGGAGTTGATGGACTTCCGCATCACCCGCGACAACATCCCTCTAAACAGCATCGACGCCGTGTATATGGCCGACAACAAGACAGGCTACATCCGCCTCTCGCGCTTCGCCGCCACCTCCTATAAGGAGTTTAAGGAAGCCATCAACACCCTCAAGGATCAAGGCATGGAGCAACTCATTCTCGACCTCACCGACAATGGGGGAGGGTATATGCAGATTGCAGCGCAGATAGCCAACGAGATGCTCACCAAGGGCGACCTCATTGTCTACACACAGGGCCGCAAGAGTCCGCGACAGAACCTTAATGCCGACGGCAGCGGCACGTTCAAGAAGCAGAAAGTGGTGGTGATGATCAACCAGTTCTCCGCCTCGGCAAGCGAAATCCTTTCCGGAGCCATCCAGGACTGGGACCGCGGCGTGGTAGTGGGACGTCGCTCCTTTGGTAAAGGCCTTGTGCAGCGCGAATTTATGCTCCCCGACTCCTCATCGTTCCGCCTGACCATTGCGCGCTACTACACCCCGTCGGGCCGCAACATCCAGAAGCCCTACACCAAGGGCGACCGTGAGGACTACGACAAAGACATCATAGACCGCTACAACCGCGGCGAATTGCAGAGCGCCGATAGCATCCACTTTGCCGACTCGCTTAAATACACCACCCTGCGCTTGCGTCGCACCGTCTATGGCGGCGGTGGCATCATGCCCGACGTGTTTGTGCCGCTCGACACCACGCAGTACACCGACTATCACCGCGCGCTAGTGGCAAAAGGCATCATTCCGCAGTTTGCTCTGCGCTACGTAGACAAAAATCGCGCGGAGTTGAAATCGAAATATGCCGACTCGCAGACATTCATCAAAAAATTTAACGTGACTGATGAGATGCTAGCCGACATGGTGGAAGCCGGAAAGGCAGAAAAGGTGGAACTCAACGAAGAGCAGTATGCCAAGTCGAAGGAACTGCTCCGCACCTTCCTGAAAGCCGCTATTGCCAACGACCTCTACAACACGAGCGCATATTTCCAGGTGGTGAACGACCGCAACGACATCTTCCAGGAGGCTCTGCGCATCATCAACGACGATGCCCGCTACAAGAAACTCCTGAGCCCGCAGCCCACCTACACAAGCAAGGTGAAAACAAAGAAATAGCGGCACCCGCAGCCGCCAAAGCCCGCTGGAAGGGCTAATGACTGATAGATGTTCCACAGACTATAACTTGTTAAAAACTTGTTATATAATCCGTGGAACATCTAAGTTATTAACAAAACAGGCGAGTTACTAACAATTAGAGCGGTTTTTGCCAAATACATTTTGCAGTTGGTGCGAAATGTAATTCCTTTGCAGTCGTAAAACTGACTGAATATGGGCAAAATTATCGCAATCGCCAACCAGAAAGGTGGCGTCGGAAAAACAACAACATCCATCAACCTCGCAGCATCGCTTGCCACCATCGGCAAGAGTGTGCTCATTGTCGATGCCGACCCTCAGGCCAACGCCACATCGGGTCTCGGTGTTGACCCTCGGGAGATGTCCTCGTCAATCTACGAGTGTCTTGTCGACGGCTACCCATTGCGCGGCGCTGAATGCAAAACCTGTGTTGACAAACTCGAACTTGTGGGCTCACGCATCGACCTTGTGGGCGCCGAACTCGAACTCATCAGCAAACCCAACCGCGAGCGCGTGCTCAAGAACCTCCTTGAGGATGTGCGCGACAAATATGATTTCATAATCATCGACTGCTCGCCGTCGCTCGGACTCATCACCGTCAACGCTCTGACGGCTGCCGACTCGGTAATTATCCCTGTGCAGGCAGAATATTTTGCCCTCGAAGGCATCAGCAAGTTGCTCAACACCATCCGCATCATCAAGTCGAAACTCAACCCTGAACTGGAGATTGAAGGCTTCCTGCTCACTATGTACGACGCCCGTCTGCGCCTTGCCAACCAAATCTACGACGAGTTGAAGGGGCACTTCGGCGACATGGTGTTTGACACCGTCATACCGCGCAACACCCGCCTCTCGGAAGCACCGTCGCATGGCCTGCCAGCCATCCTCTACGATGCGTCGAGCCGTGGCGCAACAAGCCATATGCAACTTGCCAAAGAACTACTTAAACGCAACAAATAATCCACCTCAATATGTCACAAAAAAGAAGCGCATTGGGACGCGGCATCGACGCCCTGCTCTCAATGGACAATATCCAGACCAGCGGCTCGTCGGCAATCAACGAAATCGAATTGTCGCAAATCTCGCCAAATCCAGAGCAGCCGCGCGCATTTTTTGACGAGGAGTCGCTCGACGAATTGGCATCGTCGATTCGCGAACTCGGTATCATCCAGCCGCTCACACTCCGCAAGGTCGGTGCCGACCAGTATCAGATTATCTCAGGTGAGCGCCGCTACCGTGCTGCCAAGACAGCCGGCCTCACCACCGTGCCAGCCTATATCCGCACCGCCAACGACAGCGAACTCACGGAGATGGCTCTCATCGAGAACATCCAGCGCGAGGATCTTAATGCCATCGAGGTGGCTCTCACGTTCAAGAAACTAATCGATCAGTATCACCTCACGCAGGAGCAACTCTCCACTCGCATAGGCAAGAAACGCGCCACTATAGCCAACTTCCTTCGCCTGCTCAAACTGCCGGCAGAGGTGCAACTCGGACTGCGCGACCGCCGTGTGGACATGGGGCATGCCCGTGCGCTCCTCGCTGTGGAAAATCCGAAACTCCAACTGCGCCTCTACAATGAAATCCTGAAAAAGGGACTTTCTGTGCGTCAGGTTGAGGAACTCGCAAAGACCTACAACGATGCCGACGAGCAAGTATCGGCGAAACCCGCAACAAAAAGCATATCAAAGGAATACGAGATACTGAAGAAGCATCTCTCGGTAGCCTTCCAAACCAAGGTGCAGTTCTCTTGCGACAAGCAAGGCAAAGGAAAAATTGCATTTCCATTCAAAAATGAGGAAGAACTTGAGAGATTAATTACTATCTTTGACCGCGTAAAAGGCAATTTGGAATAAAAAACAGCGGACCGGACGGCTCGCAGTAAAAAAATTTATTAACTAAATTGAAATTTTTGTCAAAAGCCACGTCTGCAGGCAACGAAATATTAAAAAAAGGTATAGCCCTAACGCTATGCTTGACATTGTCGTTTCCTTTTTCTATTTTTGCTGATGAAAATCAGCAGGATAGTCCTGTCGTGCAGCCTGTCGAGAAGACTGGCGCGCAGGAAATGGTAGCGGTGTCCGACTCGCTGTCGATAGCCGAACCCCTGTCCAAGACTGATTTGGCTGCTGACTCCACCCTCGTGGTAGCCACCGACACCATGCCAGCCCCCGTGCTGAGCACCAAGAAGTTGTTTAATCCCGACCCCAACCGTGCGTTGTGGCTTTCCGCCCTATGCCCGGGATTGGGACAAATCTACAACCGCAGATACTGGAAAGTGCCGATAGTTGTCGGCGGATATGTCGGTTTGGCTTATGCCACATCATGGAACAACAGGATGCTCTCTGACTATACGAAAGCCTACAGAGACATCATGGACAGCGATCCTAACACCAAGAGTTACATGGATTTCTATCCGTCCACCACAAAAGAGGAAGACCTCGACAAGACATGGCTCACCAAGGCGCTGAAGTCGAAAAAGGACTTTTATCGCCGCAACCGCGATCTCTGCATCATCGGTATGGTAGGGCTCTATCTTGTGTGTATGGTCGATGCCTATGTCGATGCGTCGTTGTCGCATTTCGACATTTCGCCCGACCTGTCGATGAGCGTCTATCCGGCGTTTGAAACGACCGATTCGAAACCTTCCTTCGGAGTGGGTTGCGCTTTCACTTTTTAAAAACGTAAAAAAAAGGAAAGGAATTAGATGAGAAAACAGATATTGGCATTGTGCCTGTTAGCCGGGGCGGCGCTCACGTCGTTTGCCCGGCCTTCGGTGCTTTCCCTCAAGGAAAGTATCCAGGACAGCACAATCGTCTATCCCCAGAGTTTTGAGACCAACACTCAGGAACTGATGAAAAACTGGTATTTAAAGAACTACGCTGTGGTCGACCGCTCGGGCGCCAACCTCAGCGACGTGCCTACACAGGACCAGGACTTCATCAAGCGCCTCAAGTCGATGCCTACGGTCATCGAGATGCCCTACAACGGAGTGGTGCGCAGTTACATCAACATGTACACCCAGCGCCGCCGCCAGTTGGTGGAGGAGATGCTTGGCTTGAGCCTCTACTACATGCCGTTTTTTGAGCAGGCTCTCGAAAAAGAGGGTGTGCCGTTGGAACTGAAATACCTGCCGGTAATCGAGTCTGCACTCAACCCTGATGCCGTGTCGCGCGTGGGCGCAACGGGCTTGTGGCAGTTCATGCTGTCCACAGCCAAGGGACTGGGCCTCGAGGTGAACTCCATCATCGATGAGCGTCGCGACCCTATCCGCTCGTCGGAGATGGCTGCGAAATATCTCAAGCAACTCTACAACATCTACGGCGACTGGTCGCTCGCCATTGCGTCCTACAACTGCGGTCCGGGCAACGTCAACAAGGCGCTCCGCCGTGCAGGTAACGACACTGGCAAAAAGAAGGACTTTTGGGACATCTATTTCTACCTGCCTCAGGAAACCCGCGGATATGTGCCGGCATTCATCGCCGCCAACTATGTGATGACCTACTATAAGGACCACAACCTCGGCAAGTCGCTCGCCAAGCGCCCGATACTCACCGACACCATCCACGTGACCAAGCGTGTGCATTTCGAGCAGATTTCATCGGTGCTCAACATCCCGATGGAGGAACTGCGGGTGCTCAATCCTCAATACCGCAAGGATGTTATCCCTGGCGACATCCGTCCGTACACATTGACGCTTCCGTCGCAGCAAATCTACAGTTACATTGTGAGCGAGGACAGCATCGTGGCCCACAACGCGGCTCTCTATGCCCGTCGCGACGTGGTTGAGCCTACGAGCGTTTCGTCGAGCAGCGACAATGGCACAACTACCACAAAACTCGTTACGAAATACCACAAGGTGGGGCGTAACGAGACCATCTCGGCAGTGGCGCGCAAATACGGAGTGTCGGTGTCGTCAATCAAGAAATGGAACGGCTTGCGTAGCAACAGATTGAAGCGCGGGCAGACGCTTAAAATCAACACCTACAAGAAGGTGCGCGTAGAAACTCCCGACAAGGACGAGGAGACTGTTGAGGCTGAAGAGCCGATGATGGCAGAAAACTCTGCTCCAGCACAGGAAAACAAGCCGGCCAAGACTGAAAAGACGGATAAGCCAGCCAAGACTGAAAAGGTAGAGAAGACAGAGAAGAAGGAAGTGCGCAATCCTGAATACCACAAGGTGCAGCGCGGCGAAACGCTTTCGTCGATTGCTTCGCAATATGGCGTAACGGTTGCCGACCTTCAGGACTGGAACAATATGACCAACGGCAACGTGATGGCGGGTCAGACTCTCGTGGTCGATGCCAAGAAAGCCGTGAAGAAGAAAAAGGAAACTCAGGCAGCGCCTACAACCCACACTGTCAAGTCGGGTGAGAACCTTACTGCCATTGCAGAGAAGTATAGCGTTTCGGTTGCCGACCTCCGCGAGTGGAACGACCTCTCGAACGACAATATCCGCGTGGGTGACAAACTCAAACTCAAGGCCGACGGCAAGTCGCAGAAATCATCGTCCGACAAGCGCAGCAAGAGCGAGCAAACCGAGCAGACCCACAAGGTGAAGAAGGGCGAAACGCTCGGCAAGATTGCCGAAAAGTACGGCGTATCGGTCGACGATCTCCGCAAGTGGAACAAGATAAGCGGCAATAACATCGCTGCTGGTCAGGACTTGGTGGTTTACAGCGACAAGAAGGTGAGCGAGAAAAGCAGCAAGAACGACAAAAAATCGTCGAGAAAGAAAACTCACAAGGTGAAGAAAGGCGAGACGCTTGGACAGATTGCCGAGAAATATGGCGTAGGGCTCTCGAAACTGAAGAAAGCCAACGGCATCAGCGGCAACAACATCCAGGTGGGACAAACGCTCAAAATTCCAAAATAGGCGAGCATCGCACAGCACTACACAAGGCGGCAACCGGGCAACGGCAGCCGCCTTGTTGTTTTAATGGGCGGAATGTAGTAACTTTACAAGCAAAATCAACGACGCAAATGTACGACAGCAGCAAACACATAATCTCCCAGGACGCCACGCTCATAGAGGCGCTGGAGATGCTCAACGGATTGTCGGGACAAACGATGGTGCTCTTTGCCGTGGACGGCGACCAACGCATGGCGGGCACGCTCACCGACGGCGACATCCGCCGCTATCTCATAGCCAACCGCCGCCTCGACGTGGCGGTGAAAGAAATCATGCACCGCAATTTCCGCCGCTTTGAGAAAGGCAACATCAGTGTGCAGCAGGTGCGCGACATCCGCCGGCAGAACATCTCGCTGGTGCCGTGCATCGACGCCGACGGCCGCATAGCCGAGGTCTACGATTTCTCGTCGTGCCATTCAATCCTGCCTCTCGATGCCATCCTCATGGCGGGCGGACGGGGCGAGCGCCTGCGGCCTATGACGCTGACCACTCCGAAGCCGCTGCTCAAGATTGGCGACAAGTGCATCATCGACTACAACATCGAGGAACTCGCCAACAACGGTGTGGACAACATTGCCGTGACCACAAACTATCTTGCCGAGCAACTCGACGAGCACTTCACGCAGCCTGTGGGCGGAGTGAAGGTGCGGTGCGTGCGCGAGCCGCGCAAATTGGGTACCATAGGTGCCGCCAAACTTGTTGACGGCCTTACGCATGACAATGTGTTGATAATGAACTCCGACCTGTTTACCACCATCAGTTACGAGGACATGTACCTGCAGCACATCGAGGACGAGGCCGACATGACCATCGCCGCTGTGCCCTACATGGTGTCGGTGCCTTTTGCCATCTTCCGCAACGACGGCAACCGCATCCTCGGACTCGAGGAGAAACCCACCTACAACTACTACGCCAATGCCGGCATCTACATTGTGCGCCGCGCATTGCTCGACCGCATCCCCGCCGACACGGTGTTTGACGCCACGGATCTCATTGAGATGCTCGTGGCCGACGGCCGCAAGGTGGTCTACCATTCCATCAACGGCACATGGCTCGACGTGGGTTCGCCCGACGATTTCCGCCATGCGCAGGAGATTGTGAAAAACGGCAGTTTCAAGCATTAACGACAAATCAGAACAAATATGGCATTAATACTCATATCGAACGACGACGGCATCGCGATGGAAGGCATCCACCGTCTCGTCGACGCTGTTGCCCATCTCGGCAAAGTCATTGTTGTGGCTCCCGACGGGCCCCGCTCCGGCGGCTCGTCGTCGATTACTTGCGGCGCTATCCTCAAGCCGAAGCGCCTCGACGACTACAACGGTGCAGAGATGTGGTCCCTTAACGGCACTCCCGCCGACTGCGTGAAGTTGGCACTCAACGACCTTGTGCCGCAGCAGCCCGACCTTGTGCTTGCGGGCATCAACCACGGCTCAAATACGGGTAACTCGGTGGTGTATTCAGGCACGATGGGCGCAACGCTCGAAGGGTGCATGCAGTTCATCCCGAGCATAGGCTTCTCGCTGTGCTCCCACAACCCATCGGCGGCGGATTTCGATGCGTGTATGCCTTATGTCACGGAAATCACGGAGAAGGTGCTCGAGCGCGGCCTCCCCGACGGCGTTTGTCTGAACGTGAACTTCCCTAAAGGTGGCGTAGTGAAGGGCTATAAGCGCTGCCGTGCCTGTCGAGGACAGTGGACGGAGGAGTTCGCCCGCTATACCGACCCTGATGGCAAGCCGTTCTATATGCTCACTGGCAACTATCTCAACATGGAGCCAGAGGCCACCGACACCGACCTCTATGCCATTGCGCAGGGCTATGCCTCGGTAGTGCCTACGGTGCCCTACAACGATTTCTCGTCGCCTCTCGCATTCTTCGACTAACAACTACTGACAATGGCACGGAAAAAGAACAACGATACGCAAAAACATATAGTCATCGCCCTGATGGTCACCGCGGCAATCGTGATTGCATGGTGGGCGGCGGCGACAATCAAGAATTCCGCCGGCGTGGAAAAGACCCAGAAAAATGTCTTGTCCAAGAGGGTGGGGGAGACGGAACAACTGATGGAGGTTGTGACGCCTGACGCGCTCTGCCAGGAGTTGGTGGAATATACGGGTTTCAACGTGTCGTTCAACGCCGATTTGCATATCCCTAACTATGTGGTCTACGAACTCACGCGCAGTGAGGTGCAGGGCGAGGAGCCACGCTCCAACAAGTTTCTTTGCGACGAGAGGGTGAAGGGATGCCCTACAACGACCGACTATACAGGTTCGGGTTACGACCGCGGACACATGGCGCCTGCCGCCGACATGAAGTGGAGCAAGCAGGCAATGAAGGAGTCGTTCTACCTCACCAACATCTGTCCGCAAAACCATTCGCTCAACAGTGGCGGATGGAAGCGCCTGGAGGAGAAGGTGCGCGCGTGGGCAGACCGCGACAGCGCTATCATAGTGATTAGCGGGCCACTCCTCGACGGACCCGTGAGCCGCCTTGCCAGCGGTGTGGCTGTGCCAACGGGATTTTTCAAGGTGGTGCTCGCTCCGTTTGTCAGTCCTGTGCGAGCCATCGCTTTTGTCTACAAGAACGAGGGCGGGCAGAAGAAGGTGGAACTGCAGGCCACAAGCGTAGACGAGGTGGAACAACTCACGGGATTTGACTTCTTCTCGTCGCTTCCCGACGATATTGAAACGGAAATAGAAAAAAGCAGCAACTACAACGAATGGAACAATTAGCATCGACACAACATAACGAAGACACAATCTGCGCCGTGTCTACTCCGGCAGGCAAGGGCGGCATAGCCGTGGTGCGCGTGAGCGGCCGCGACGCAATTCAGGTTGTGATGAAATCCTGGCACGGGGCGGATCTCGCCAATGTGCCTACCCACACTTTGCACCTTGGACGCATCATCGACGCCTCTGGGGAGACGCTCGACGAAGTGGTGGCTGCGGTGTTTCGCGGCCCGCGCTCGTTTACGGGCGAAGATGTGGTGGAATTGTCGTGCCACGGCTCGATGTGGGTGCAGCGCCAACTGGTGGCTCTGCTGATTGTCAACGGCTGCCGCGCCGCCGAGGGCGGTGAGTTTACGCGCCGCGCCTTCATGAACGGTCGTCTCGACCTGTCGCAGGCCGAGGCAGTGGCTGATGTCATTGCCAGCGAATCGCGTGCGGCGCATCGCATTGCGGTGAGCCAGATGCGTGGCGGATTCAGCCGTATGCTCTCCGGCTTGCGCGAGAAATTGCTTGAATTTGTGTCGTTGCTCGAACTCGAACTTGATTTCAGCGAAGAGGATGTGGAATTTGCCGACCGCACGCGCCTCATCTCTCTCGCAGAAGAGATAAACGCCGCTGTGTCGCGCCTTGCCGACTCTTTTGCCGTGGGCAATGCCATAAAGAACGGTTTCCCTGTGGCCATCGTGGGCGAGCCCAACGCTGGCAAGTCGACGCTGCTCAACCGTTTGCTTCACGACGACAAGGCTCTGGTGAGCGACATCCGCGGCACTACGCGCGACGTGATTGAGGACACAATCGTGCTTGGTGGACTTACATTCCGCTTCATCGACACGGCGGGCATACGCCAAACCACCGACACCATCGAAACGATGGGCATTGAACGCACGTTCAAGAAACTCGATGAGGCATCGATAATCCTCTGGATGATCGACGGCACTCAGCCCGCGGAAAACATTGCTGAAGTGGCTGCCGACATCCTGCCACACGTCGACGGTAAGCATCTCATTGCCGTGATTAATAAAATAGACCAACTCTCCGACGCTGCCATCGACAGCCTTCGCCAAAGTGTGGCAGAAACTATGCCTCAAGCCGCCGTGGCAACCATCTCAGCCAAGGCCGACATTGCTGTGGATGCCCTCGAACAAAGTCTTGTTGATGCCGCCGGCACAGCCGACACCGACCCGAATGCCGTTATCGTGACCAATGCGCGCCACTACGATGCCCTTGTTCACGCCGGCGAAGCCATACGCCGCGCCCTCGATGGCCTGCGTCAGGGACTCTCTGGCGACTTCGTGGCGCAGGACATCCGCGAATGCATGCACTACCTCGGCGAAATCACTGGCGAAATCACCACCCACGAAATCCTCGGCTCAATCTTCTCCCGCTTCTGCATCGGAAAGTGAAGTTGCAGATGTTTCGCCCAAACAAATCGGCACCAAGCAGTTGCGTTAATCACTTAAACTTCTGCTTAGTGCCGATTTCGTCTTTCAATAATGCCTGTGTTTTATTGGAACTTCAAGGCTCCTGTTTGCCGATAGAACAGTTCCATTCCATTGGGTCTTATTCCTAATCCATGTGGTAATCATCCTGTCGATGAATGCAACCGCACTGGCAAAGATTAATAGCTTTCATTATAGCTACGTAACAAATGTACATTCACCATGTAATGCGGAATAGCAGGTTAGCTTTCAAAAGGCAAGCTGCCATACAAAGGGACATCTTCGGAAGCAAAGCCACATTCTTGCACAAATCTCAAATCGTCAATATGCTTGATGAGATTAGTTCGTTCCTCTATGTTGTCCAGTTCCATGCGTCTGGACTTTGCCATCTTGCAAAAGTCAAGTTCCTGCTCGATACCGGCGAAGCGACGATTGCAAAGATTAGACGCAATACCTGTCGTACCGCTTCCGCAGAATGGGTCGAATATCCAATCTCCTTCG
>CAVEIP010000026.1:0-4558 GCA_963615935.1 [Ruminococcus] lactaris
CAAAAAATAGTACAATTGTATCGCTGCTTGGAAACAAAAGTGCTATCTTTGCATCATAAAAGTGATTAATGAGCATCAATAAAGTTAAAGTTGTATTGACAGAAGAAGCGCAGACATTTTTGGATGCGCAACCATTTAAGGCTCAGCAGAAGATATACTATAATATCTTCAAGGTTGAGGAAGGAATTATGAAAGTCGACATTTTCAAGAAACTTGAAAATACTAATATATGGGAATTCCGTACTCTATATAATGGTATTTGCTATAGACTTTTCTCCTTTTGGGACACTGAGCAAGAAACTTTGATTATTGCTACTCATGGTATAGTCAAAAAAACGAATAAGACACCATTAAAGGAAATTGCCAAGGCGGAAGAAATAAGAAAAGAGTACTTTAACAATAAAAAGGAATAGCATTATGGCTCAAATGAAATTGATACCTGCAGATAATATGAAGGATAAACTTTGGGGTAAAGTTGGAACTCCAGAGCGCGAGGCTATGGAGGCACAACTCAAAGAAGATGTAAATGCGTATATTGTTGGAGAGGCCATCCGCAAGGCTAGGTTGGCTCAGAATCTGACGCAAGAAGAATTAGGAGAACGTATAGGAGTGCAACGTGCTCAAATCTCTAAGTTAGAGAAAGGAACAAGTATTATAACATTACCCACAATGAGTCGAGTGTTCCAAGCGTTAGGCATTACAACTGCAACCCTTGATTTGGGGATAGCTGGGAAAATTGCATTGTGGTAGATATAGTCTTAACAGAACGGATATATGATTAAGAATCTTCTTTTTGATATGGGCGGTGTTGTATTCAATCAGAATACGGAAGAAGCCTTTCGGCGTTTTCGGCAGGCTGGAATCGACACTGACTATTATATGGGCAAGTATGGGCAGAAGGATTTCTTCCTCGACCTTGAGTCTGGTGATATTGACGACCAGGAGTTCTGTCGGCGGATGTCGGAAGTTGTAGGGAAAACCATTACTTGGGATGAGGCTCAACATTGCTGGTTGGGCTTTTTCGATGGAGTGCCAGAAGAAAGACTCCGAAATTTGGAACAGTTGCGTAAGGACTACCATCTTTGCCTGCTGAGCAACACTAATCCCTTTATTATGGCTTTCACCAGGAGCAGCCAATTTTCAAAAGAAGGTAGGCCTATAACTGATTTCTTTGATTCTTTCTTTTGCAGTTATGAAATGAAATGCTGCAAGCCTGCTGATGAAATCTTCTTGGATGCCTTAAAGCGCGACAATATGCTTGCTGAGGAATGCCTGTTTGTTGACGACAGTCAGGCAAATTGCGATGCGGCTAAGAAATTGGGAATTAATGTTCTGTGCTGCAAGTCAAATTCCGATTGGATGCCTGAATTAAAAGAGATTTTAATGCAGAATAGAATGTGATTTTTAGCAAAATAATTTGATTGTCGCCAGGTGGTTATTGCCATTTGGCGACAATTTTTTTTGTCGGGAAAAATCATTAAATTTGCAAAACCTAACATTATCTAAACTAGTGTAACGTTTTGTAAGGAACTTTTACTATTGTGCTCCTTTAAAATTTACCAATATTCGTAAAACCGATAAGAATGAAAAACTATGGTGAGAATGCGTAAATATCTCGTAGCCCTGACTGCTGTTGTTGGTTTGGTCTGTTGTGCTTTGTCGGCTTATTCGCAGGACGGAAAAATGGCGGGAACAATCAGCCGTATGCCCGTGAGGCAGATGAAAGCAGAATTTGATGCCAAAGGGGCTTCATATGTCAATGGGGTGCGCAGCGAGGTTGAGCAGTATGTAACCAATGTGTGCAAGGTTCTTGCCGACACAGCCAAATACAATGCCGAACTTAACCAGAAGATTGCCGCCCTCAAGCAGCAAATCAACACTGCACGCTCGCCAATCAAGCAATACGAACTTTGGGAAAAATTATTCGACCTCCAATATCTGCTCGATTTTGAATGTGCATACCAATGCGCCCAGCATTGCGAAGACATTGCATTGCAGATGGAAGCCAAAATGAACATCGAACCATCAGCGGGCTCGCAGAAGCAATGCGTCTACGACTATCTGGCGCAGGCCTACATCAACAAAGCGATTTCGTGCACCAACAGCGGATATTTCCGCGAGGGAGCATCGGCGCTGTCCAACGTTGTGCCGGAAAATTGCTCAAAGGCAGTACGGATAAACTATATTGTGGCTGCGTTTAATCTTGAATTTGAAAACGGATTCTACACACCCTACCGATTCTTCCCGAAAGATACTTACCTCGACAATATGAAGCGCCTATACGATGAACTGGCGCAGATTGTCCCTACCGACTCCTATCTGCTCAACGATATGCTTGTGAAGATGTATTTCCATGAAACAAGGTATCAAGAGGCGGTGGAGCAGAGCAAACTGCTGTTGAGCAAACTCTCGCCAGCGTGCGACTATTATGCCTATGCCGTGGGCAACCTTGGCTACAACTATATGGGTTTGCGCGACTACGCAAAGGCGGCTGAATTCATCAGTCAGTCGGCAATCCTTGAGATTAAGCGCGGCTCGCACGAATATGCGGCTGCTCGAAAAATAGCGGAGGTGGCTTACATCACCGGCGACGTTTCGCGCTCGTTTATGCTCATCAACGTGGCGATGAACAATGCCTATAAATATCATTCCAAGTATCGCTATTCGGAGATTGCCTGCAGTTACCCTCACATCGGCGTAGACCTTAACCAGACCATCCAAAAGCAGAAAATGTGGCTCATCACCGCACTGGTGTTTTTAAGTGTCATTGTGGTGCTTCTGGTGGTGGTTGCCATTGTGATAATGAAGCAGCGCAAGGCTCTGCATCGGCAGAAGTCGCTCATCGAATCGCAGATGCAGAATCTCAGCGAGAAAAACACTATGATTGCCAACATCAACAAGGAACTCCTTGAGGCGGGGCACATCAAGGAGGTGGTGCTCGGACAACTGATTGTGAGCAGCGCAAACCACCAGTTGGCTATCGAAAAACTCCGCAAGGAGGTGCTGCGGCGCCTCACCATCCGCGACTACGATGGAATCCGCAATGTGTTTGACTCGCAGAAGGGTGATGCCTTCGACTCGTTCTATCAGTTGGACAACATCCTGCAACTGATGTTCCCTAATTTCAGCGAGAGTTTCAATGCGCTCTTGCGCCCTGACTGCCAAATTCAGCCGAAGGCGGGCGAACGCTTCTCTGCCGAGATGCGCATCTTTGCCCTCATCCGTTTGGGCATCACCAAGAATGAGGACTTGGCGCGCTCGCTCAACTATTCGGTCAACACCATCAAGAGTTACAAAACACGCGTGCTGAATGCCTCACTCTACGAGAAAGAAGAGTTCTACCGACGCCTGAAATCGGAAATTAGTGCTGAAATCGGCGAAAAATAGGGGTATATTTCAGTGTGTGAAAAAATTTAGTAAGTAATTAATAATCAGAAGATAGAAAAATTTCGAGAGTCTATATACGGTATATTCCTTTACAACGATTGTTCATCATACTACTTTTGGGACAACGATTTAAAAATCGAAACCTTTCATAAGACAATCATTATTACTACCTAACTAATAACTCTCGAAAAATGAAAAGAAAAGTTTACATTTTATCGTCTATCTTGTTGGCGACGGCTGCTACATCGGCATACGCTGGCGGCAAGACAAACCAGAAAAAAGGTGACGCTTCCTACAAGCAAGTAGTGGACACAACCAAAACTCAGGGCAACGACCACGGTGTGATGCTCAACGCGAAGAACGCGACGGAGCCCCGTCAGGTGGAAATCGGTTTGCCTATGACCTATACGGCAGTATCTGTCGATGGTCTTCCTGCTGTTTACTATTATTGGCCAAACACCACTAGCAACCACTGGCGCGGTGAGCAATTGTTGTCGGGACAAGGATTGCAGAACATCTCAACAACTGCCATCCGTTTCGGCGAAATTGGCTACGGCGTTGACTCCAAGATGGAACGCGGCGGCGAGAAATTTAAGGCTAAAGTGAAGTACCAACTCAACTCTTTCCTCTCGCAGAATTTCGACATCAACCTGTCAGGCAAACTTGCCAAGAAGACTTACTTCACTCTTAGTGCTTACCAGAACTTTGACCCAGGAAGTTTCGACCTCAAGTTTACCAACTACATCGACCGCGCACAGTTCTACACAGCCGGCATCACTCATCTGTTCAATCAGGACAAGGGCAAAATCAGCGTATTCTATAAGTACAACGAAACTCACCCGCTGACTTCGGCAGCCAACTATGCTCCGTTCACCTACGACGGCGACGGCAAGGTTTCCAACGTGAAGGGTTTCCGTATGGGTCGCGACTCATATCTCCCAGTCGACGGCACAATCCAATACCGCGACGTGAAGACTGGTGAACTTAAAACGGAGAATCTCTACGACGTTACTAAGACCAAGACTCACGAAGGGTCGGTGCTCTTCGACTACGATTTCGGCAACAACCTTACATTGGCTTTGAAGGCAAAGGTGTCGAACTCTAAAGGCCACAGCACAGACCAACTCACAATGGGCTTCTATGAAGATGCCGATGCAGTCTATGCCGACAA
>CAVEIP010000026.1:4568-7335 GCA_963615935.1 [Ruminococcus] lactaris
ATCCAACGCCGCCTCTCGCAAATCAACAATTTCTCGGTTACCGACGCTATGTTTGTGGCAGAACTCCAAAAAAAGACTGAGAAGCACAACTGGACATTTGGCTTGAACGAACTCTTCAGCGACATCGACTATGCACGCAGCACTACTCAATACTATCACGAGGTGGCTCCAAATCCTCGCAAATTGATCTACAACGGACAGGAATATGCCAACCTTAACGGTTCTACAGAATACGACGACGGTCACGAGAACAAGTTTGCTCTCTTTGTTAACGACAACTGGCGCATCACTCCTTCTTTTCGCATGGGCTACGGCTTGCGTATGGAACTCTTCAATGCCAATGTTGACTACATCGCCAACAGCCGTTTCTCCGACTTCTATCTCGGTGCAAAGAACCCTGAAACAGGTGAAATCGTAGGCACAACCAACCATAAGGTTACCGGTCTCAACTATGCAGTATCTCTTTCGCCGACCTACAACATCACCCACAACTTCGGTTTGAATGGTGAAATCAACTACTTGAAGCAATACCGTCACCTGGAGGCTTACTCAGGTACAACTTTGCCTTACTACAACAACCGTCCGTTTATCTTGGGTCGTGCAGGTATCTTCTTCAACTGCGACTTCGTAAACCTCGTTTCGGCTTTCACCTACGCTCGCCGTACAAACGACTACACTCGCCTTACAGTGATGAGCGACAATCCTAACGAAGACCCTGTAATGGTTGGCGCATCAAGCGGTATCCAGACCATGGGTTGGACAACCGACGCAATGTTCACTCCGTTCAAGGGCTTCAAGTTCCACGTAATGTTCACTTACCAAGACCCGAAATACACTGGCTACAAGTTTGAGGCATTCAACAAGGCTTACGACTTCAGCAACATGACAGTGACAAAGCAGTCTAAAATCATTGTTGAGTTGGACCCAAGTTACACTATCGACCGCTTCAACATCTGGGCTTCGTTCCGCTACTACAGCAAGCAATACGCCAACGTGGGTAACTCGGTCTACTTCAAAGGCCGTTGGGAAACATTTGCAGGCGCAAGTTTCAAGTGCAACAAGTATCTCACAGTCAATGTCAACGTTGTCAACTTCCTCAACCAGACAGGTGCTCAAGGCACAATCCCAGGATCGGAGTTGATTACCGACGGCTCGAAATACGCAGGCACTTTGATGGCTGGTAACTACATCCGTCCGTTCACAATGGAATTCGGTGCAAAACTCAATTTCTAATGGAAATCAATAAACGTAATCTACAAAAACCACTTTTTCGTAACAAAAAATGAAAAAATTAATCTCATCCCTGTTTGTGCTCGTTGCAGCAATGAGCATGAACGCACAGCAAAACGTTTCCTTCCGAGAAGGTAAACTCGTTTCACCAGAGGTGAACGCTGATCACACAGTAACTTTCCGTCTTCAGGCTCCAAAGGCAAAGACTGTCAAGGTTGTAGCCGACTGGGAAGCCAACAAGGTTACAGGCGAAATGAAAAAAGGCAAAGACGGTGTGTGGACCTACACTTCTCCGCAATTGCCATCAGAGATGTATACTTACCGTTTCGACATTGACGGCGTTGTAGGTCTCGACCCAGTAAACCCATTCACCCGCAGAGACGTGGGCAATGTGTTCAGCATCTTCTATGTTGGCGATGGTTGCGCTGACTACTATCAGGTTCACGACGTGGCTCACGGACAGGTCCGCACAGTTTGGTATCACTCAAACGCAGTCAACGCTGACCGCCGCATGAACATCTACCTTCCGCCTACATACGGCAAGACTGACGAGAAATTCCCAGTGTTCTACCTCCTCCACGGTAGCGGTGGCGACGAGAACGCATGGATTGAACTCGGCAACATTGCACGCATCATGGACAACCTCATCGCTGAAGGCAAGTGCAAACCAATGATTGTTGTAATCCCTAACGGTAACTTCGGCAAGCAGGCTGCTGCCGGTGAAACCTACGAGAACCTCGACTACAAGCCAGTGATGACAAACTTCTTGCCTCACTACAAAGATGGTTCTTATGAAACTGCATTCCCTGAAATCGTGAACTACGTTGACGCTACGTTCAACACTATCGCCGACAAGGCTCACCGTGCTATCGCTGGCCTTTCGATGGGTGGTATGCACACTTTGATGATTTCTGCCAACTATCCCGACTTGTTTGACTATGTTGGTCTCTACTCTGCAGGCGTAAACTTCACAGGCATCGATATGGAAGGCATTCCTGCCTACGCTAACCTTGACGCAAAACTCGCCGCTCAGGCTAAGAAGGGCGTTAAGTGCTACTGGATTGGCCTCGGTAAGGACGACTTCCTCTACGACGCTAACCAGGCTCTCATGCAGCGCATGGACAAAGACGGCTTGAAGTATATCTACCACGAGAGCACTCGCGGACACCTTTGGAGCAACTGGCGCCAGTATTCGTTGGAATTCATCCCACGTTTGTTCAAGTAAACTAAATGTTAGGTTCTTTCAATAGTGCTGTCCGCTAATTCTCTCTCTCAAGCGGACAAGCAAAAAAATTGGGCTGACTCCCTGTGGAGCCAGCCCTTTTTTGTATTGTTTTAAAAAATGATTCAGAATGATGCTAAATGCAGCCGAGTTGGCGCTGGAGGTTTTCAATCTGGTAGTTCCAAAGGTCCTTTGCCTCGTCAACCTCGTCGGGCTCTGCAAAGTCGGTCACGATGAGTGTCGTGCCGTCGGTAAGTTCGGATTGCGTGATTTTCAGTTCGAAGTATGATTTGTCGGGCTCATCTTTACAGTGGA
>CAVEIP010000026.1:7345-22160 GCA_963615935.1 [Ruminococcus] lactaris
GAAACGCACAAATCGGTCGGTGCGTATGGCGGTAATCAGCACTGTCTGTTCCACTCCGTTCCAGTCGAGCACCATCTCCTTGCCCGATTGGCGAACATCGTCGGCAAACCATTCTTTGAGGCCGTAGGAAGTGGAAATGTACGACCAAAGCATCGCTACCGGTGTTTTACGCATGTCGTATTCTAAAGTGAATTTTTCTTTAGCCATAGTAGTTAGGTTTTTAGTATGTTGGCAGATTTGCTGGTGGAAGTCAGCGTTAAATCTGTCGACTGCAAAGATAGGCTAATTTTGGTAATAAACAACATATATACAAAAAAAGTCGGCAGCACTTCGCAGGCTGCCGACCATGGGTCAATCATTTAATTCTATTTCCCAAAGGGAGCTCTCTTTTCGAGTTCAGCCGAACGTTTCTTTTGGCTGTCACTCATCATCCCTTTCTTGTCTGCTTGGGCAATCAACATGGCGACAATCATGTAGGCTTCTTGCTCGTCCTGTGGTAGGCTGGAGTAGAATTTGCGGTATTCCGTTGAATTCATACCCTCCGACTTGTCAACGAGTATCTCGAGTTGGTCGAACAGGAAGTCGATTTGGTTTGAACTTAATTTGCCGCTCGAGTCTGCCTCCTTGAATATTGAGTTGATTTTCTCAATATTGAGTTTAGTCTCTTTGGCCTGCACTTCTTCGGTTGGTGATGTGCTGTCGGTCGACGAAGTTTTGTTGTTGCCTGAACATGCAAATAATGTCATTGTTGTTGTAATGGCTAATACGATTATAACTAATTTCTTCATAATGTGATGTTTTTGGGGGTTATTGATTGTTTAGTTTGCGTTCTGCAATTTTCTTGTTGGCTTCTTGTGCCTCAACTTCAGTGTTATAACGGTTGCCGTCGTCATCCAGATAGACTGTTCTTGTGGTGTATGTTGTTTGGCTACTACTGCTGCTGCCACTGCCGCCCGACATTGCGAAGCCTACGGCAAAGAAACCGGCCACGATGATGAGTATTTGGATGATGAGGTCGATAATCACGAGGATGAGTCCGTAGAGTGCTATCAGCGAGCCGATGACGTAGACAATGCCAAACACCGTGAAGATGATGCCTTTGCTCTTGCCGAGCATCTTGATGTTCTTCCTCAGCGACATCACTATGCCTATTGCCAAGGAAGCGAGGAATGCCACAATGGTTAAAACCAATGTTGTTGTGCTTCCGAATTTTAAAACGGCTGCCGATAAGCACACCACGATGAGTGTCACTGGGATGCAGATGGCAAGGCTGATGGCCATGGGCTTTATCGACAATTCTTCCTCGGAGTCTTTACCTACAATCAGTCGCTTGTAGGGCTTGATGCTGTAAATCTGCAGTGCCACGATTCCCACAAACGGGAGGGCGCGGAAGAGCGAGCCGAAGAAGCCGTAGCGGTCGTAGGAGCACCACCAGAATGCACTAGTGCCGAGGGTTTGGAATGCCCATATCTCTATCAACGATGCCACGAGCACGCACGCCGGAACAACCATCAGTGCCATCCGTTTTGCTTGTTGCTTCTTGAGTCCGAGCAGGGTGAACGCCACTGCTACGATAAAGAGTATAGCGACGATGGCATAGGGAGTGAAGGTGGCAAACAATTTGCCGGAAAAGGAGTGGTTCACTCTATTGCGGGTGTTGCCGAACGTGTCGGTTACGCCTTCGGGGTTATTGTCGCAGAAAAGCAAGTCGCTTGAGGCGATTGCATACTCTTTACCTTCGATTCGAACCAGGCCGTAGGTGGAATTGCCTTTCAGCGTGCGTTCCACGGTTACGGTGTCGCCAAGCGGCAGTTTCATGGCTATCTTGCCTGCGGTTTCCGACAGTTTGTCCTTACTGCAGTTAATGTTGTAAACATTTATGGAGTCGGGAAAATTGACGTCGAGTACATATCGCTGAGCCGATGCTTGCGCAAAGAGGGTCAGGATGACGGTGATTAGGATTAGTGCTCTTTTCATTTCGGTTTGGTGTTTTGGTTTGTGCTCTCAAAGTTATAGTGCCCGAAAGAAAAGATGCTGACGATACGTACAATTCGCTATGCCAAATCGTACAAACCGTTATGCTAATCGGTAAAATGGTTGTGCTATAGGATACAAATCGCTGTCGGCAAGATGGTTACTGCCGGCGGTATTCGGCAGGGGTGATGCCTTTGGTTTTGGAGAAAACGCGGTGGAAGGTGGATAGGGAATTGAATCCAGAGTTGAGAGCAACCACGTCGAGACTTTCCGAACCAGTGCGGAGCCGCTGGCAGGCATAGTCGATACGCAGATTGTTTACGTAGTCGAAAAATGTGGTGTTCAGTTCCTTGTTGAAATAGTTGCTCACATAGGTGCGATTGCTGCCTACCGACCGGGCTACGTCAGAGAGTTTCAGCCGGGGGTTGAGGAAGGCTTTCTCTTGCATGAAGAAGGTTTCGATTTTTGATGCCAGAGTCTGGGTGCATTCTTCAGAAACATTTGTTTCATCATCGGCAACAGTCTCTTCGCTTAGTTCGCCGATAACCGACTCGTGGCGGTAGGTGAAGTAGCACACAAACATCCAAACGGTGAGATTGCAGACTATGTAGAACTGTTCGGTGTCGATGTGGATGATTAGGCAGTCCATAATCCAAATGAGCAGGATGACATAGAAAGCGTAGAGGATTGACCGGAGCCAATTGAGGTTGATGTTTTCGGTGTAGGAATAGTGCTCTTTGAGGTGGCGGTTGTAGCGCGGAATGCTGACGGATGCCCACAGCAGATAGTATGTGCCGTAGGCTATTGCCCAGGCCACAAGGGTATGGTATATCCATTCCTGCTGCGTCAGGATGTAGGCTATCGGCAGCAACACAAACGGACTTTCCTGCAGTAGGATAGCCTTTCGTGTGAGTGCACCAGGATGGATGAGTTCCTTGAGTATGCATACATACATCGGAATGGCAACCATGTCGATGGCTGTCAGGATGTTCCAGTATAATGGGGTAAGCAGCAGCCCTTGCTCCATAGCGACAAAGTCCTTGACATACTGCACGGAGATGGTTGCCGACAAGATGGCTATGAATTTATGCAGGCGCTCGCTTTTGCGCCAGAAAAACCATGCCATAAGGGCAAAGAACATTGTCGAGATTCCGAGTAGGTATGTGAAGGTGTTCATCGGTGATGGTGTCGCTGATGGGTTAGTGATTGCTGCGCAATGCGCTTTCTGCCTGTGCCAGTTTCTCGGGTGAGCCGATGTCAAACCACTGGTAGGCGGCGTCAGGGGTATAGCCCATGATTTTCAGCCGCTGGCAGGTGTCGACATAGAATGGCGTAATCGAGAATTTTGCCTCTTTGCTGTAGCCATCGAGCGCATCGAATATCAACGGGGATATCACGTGTACTCCGCCAAATGCCAACTGCAACTGGTCTTCTGTTGGGGTGAAGCCGGCTGGACGGGTCTCGCCGGTGTTGATGTTTTCCCATCCTTGCAGACGGCGTTCAGACGAGAACACGAAGTAACGCGATGTCTTGCGGTCGGCCACGAGCACTGATGCGTCGGCGTTGTGGGCGAGGTGATAGTTGTAGAAATCGGCGAGGTTGAGGTCGGTCATTATGTCGGCGTTGTGCACAAGGAAAGGCTCGCCGTCGTCGAGCAATGGGCGTGCCTTGAGGATGCCGCCGCCAGTGTCGAGCAACTCGTCGCGCTCGTCGCTGATTTTTATTTTGACTCCGAAATTGTCGTTAGCCTCGAGAAAGTCGATGATCTGCTGTCCGAAATGGTGGATGTTGACCACGATGTCCTTGAATCCGTAAGCAATCAGATGGCGGATTACGTGTTCGAGCATTGGGCGCCCGGCAACCTTGACAAGCGCCTTCGGACAGTTGTCGGTGAGCGGACGGAGGCGTGTGCCGAGGCCCGCTGCGAAAATCATTGCTTTCATAGGCTTAGAATTTCGCGTTGAATGTCTGTTCGATGTTCTGCTCGCGGTGCACGAGTTCCACCTTCACGTTAAATTTCTTGTTGATGTGCTCTGCCATGTGCTGTGCGCTGTAGACCGAACGGTGCTGGCCGCCGGTGCAACCAAAGCAAACCATCAGGTTTGTGAAGCCGCGCTCTTTGTAGCGCTGCACTGTGGCGTCGACGAGCGCGTAGGCGTGGTCGAGGAATTCGAGAATCTCGCCGTCGTCCTCAAGGAATTTTATCACTTGGTCGTCGAGACCCGTAAACGGTTTGTAGCGCTCATATTTGCCCGGATTGTTGACTGCGCGGCAGTCAAACACATAGCCGCCGCCGTTGCCCGACGGGTCGTTAGGGATGCCTTTCTTGTAGGCGAAACTCATCACGCGCACGGTGAGCGTGTGTTTCTGCAAATCATCGGTAAACTGCTTCAGCCCAACAAGTTCTTTCAGCACTTTGCTGAGGTAGGGGTATTCTGGATATGGATTGGCAAGCAGATGGCGCAAGTTGGCAATGGCAAACGGCACGCTTTGGATGAAGTGTGGCTTCTTCTCGAAGTAGCCGCGGAAGCCGTAGGCGCCGAGCACCTGAAGGGTGCGGAACAACACGAAGTGGCGCAACTGGGCGTAGAAGTATTCGCGATCCACAGGCTTGTACTTGCGCAGGGCGTCGATATACACCTCAAGGAGTTCGCCACGCAGGCTGTCGGGAAGGTTGGCTTTGGCTTGCCATAGGAACGATGCCACGTCGTAGAACACCGGACCTTTGCGGCCGCCCTGGAAGTCGATGAAGTATGGCTCTCCGTTTTTAATCATCACGTTGCGCGACTGGAAGTCGCGGTACATGAACGTTGCCGACGAACTGCGGAGCAACACGTCGGTGAGGCGCTGGAAGTCGTCCTCGAGTTTGTCCTCAAGAAACTCCATTCCAGTGGCTTTGAGGAAGCAATATTTGAAGTAGTTTAAGTCCCACATTATCGAGCGGGCGTTGAACTCCGACGATGGGTAGCATTTGGAGAAGTCCATGCCGTCGGCGCCGGCAAACTGCACGTCGGGCAGCAGGCGGATGGTCTTTGCCAGGAGTGTCTTTTCTTCGTCGCTGAACACTGTGGTCTTGCGGCCTTTCTCGATGGCGTTGAAGAGCAGGGTGTCGCCGAGGTCTTCTTGCACATACGCCATCTTGTCGTCGCTGTGGGCGTAGATTTCAGGCACAGGCAGATTTTTTGATGCAAAATGCTTTGCCATGTAGAGGAATGCCTCGTTTTCTTCCTTGCATGTGCCTATCACGCCAATCATCGAGCGTTCGCCCGTGAGGCGGAAATAGCGGCGATTGGAGCCCGATGATGGCAATTCGTTTACGTCAGTTGGTTCTGTGCCAGTTACTTGCTTATATAAATCAGAGAGAATATTCTTGTTAGCCATAGTTATGTTTTATGAGATTAGCGACTAGTCGGTTGTCACGATGACTTGTCATAGCCAAAATTAAAAAAAAATAGTCAAATAAGTTTCTTCTCGACGAAATATTTCCACAGTGGGGCAACCATCAGCGATTGCTTCAACTCGTCGTGGTCGAGAAGCCAGCGCACTTCCTCAAGGGTGAGTAAATGTACGGAGATGTCCTCCGACTTCTCGAGATGCTGGGTGCTTATCTGCTCAACGCCTTCGGCAACAAAGCAATGCGTCCAGTTGTTGGTGGTGCTCGGATTGCCTGAAATTACTGAAATCTTGCGCCATTCACCATTGCCGTAGCCTGTTTCTTCATAGAGTTCGCGCTTGGCGGCGGTGAGAGCGTCCTCGCCTGGGTCGACACATCCTGCCACGAGTTCGTAGCGGGTCTGGTCGATGCCGTGGCGGTATTGGCGGATAAACACAAACTCGCCGCTTGTGGTTGTGGCTATGATGTTGACCCAATCGGGGTATTCAAGTACGTAGAATTCAGGAATTTCGTTGCCGTTGGGCAGTCGGACCACGTCGCGGCGGGCGGTGAGCCATGGGCGGCGGAAAAGGTATTCGCTGCTCAGTGTCTCCCATTTTCTTTCGTTTACGTCTGTTTTAAGCATATCGTTGACGTTTTAATAGTGGTTAATGCTTCTTTACACCGCTGTAGATGATGGTGTTTGACTCTACCATGCGGTCCTCTAGATATTGGCGGTGGGGTGCTATCTGCCCAGTGAGGTATTTCTCCATCATCAAGCCTCCAATCGGCACTCCGAAGGTGGCGCCGAAGCCGGCGTTTTCCACGAAGACGCAGATGGCAATCTTGGGGTTGTTCATAGGTGCGAAGCCCATGAAGGCGGAGTGGTCGCGTCCGTGCGGGTTCTGTGCCGTACCGGTCTTGCCACACACCTCGATGTCGCCAAACTGAGCCTGTCGGCACGTACCGCCTACTACTGCCATACGCATACCTTCGACAATGTCTTGATAGTATTTCTGGTCGATGCTCACGGTGTGGCGCTTGGTATAGTCGGCTGGCAGATGGTCGCCCTTTATTTGCTTCACCACGTGAGGTGTGTAGTACCAGCCGCGGTTGGCTATTGTGGTGGCGAGGTTGGCTATCTGCAGTGGTGTGGCGAGGATTTCTCCCTGTCCGATAGCCACTGAAATCACGGTGTTGGCACTCCAGTGGTTGTCGCCGTAGACCTTGCCGTAGAATTTGCTGTTGGGGATAAATCCGCGGCTTTCGCCCGGCAGGTCGATGCCGAGTTTGTAGCCGAAGCCCATCTCTACGAGATAGTTTTTCCAGATTTCGAATGCCTTGCTTGGCGAGCCGTACTTGGAGCGGCGGTCAATCATCGTTTTGAAGCCCCAGCAGAAGTAACTGTTGCACGATGTGCGGATGGCTGGCTTCAGGGATATTGGTGACTCGTGGCCGTGGCAACCCACCTTGAGGCGGCCGTTGATGTAGCCATGGTGGCACGGGAACATTGTGGTCAGGTTGATGATGCCTTCTTGCAGGAATATCAATCCTTGTGTGGGCTTGAACTGCGAGCCGGGAGGGTAGGCAGCCATGATGGCGCGGTCGAAGAGCGGTTTGTACTTGTTGTTGACCAGGTCGCGGTAGTTTTTGCCGCGCTCGCGGCCTATGAGCAGCGAGGGGTCGTAGCCTGGGCTCGACACGAGGGCAAGCACTTCGCCAGTCTGCGGCTCGATTGCTACGATGGCTCCGATTTTGCCTTGCATCAGTTTTTCGCCGTACTCTTGCAGGTCGTAGTCAATGCTTAGTGTGAGGTCCTTGCCCGAGATTGGAGCAATGTCGCGCGCTCCGTTTTCGTAGTGTCCTTGGATTCTGCCGCTGGCATCGCGGATAAGGATTTCTTCACCCTTGCGCCCCCGGAGATAGGCCTCGTAACTTTTTTCGATACCGAGGTCGCCAGTGTAGTCGCCGGGCTTATAGTACGGGTCTTTGTCGATGTCGTTTTGGTTCACCTCACGGATGTTGCCGAGGATGTTGGCGCCAGCCGTGCGGTTGTACTGGCGGAGTGTCTTCTTTTGGATGAAGAAGCCCGGGAAGCGGTAGAGTTTCTCTTGCAGACGGCCGTAGTCCTCCACGGATAGGTTGCGGATGAGCACCTGCTGCGTATACGACGAGTAGCCGGGATTGTGGCGCTGGTCGCGCATGTCGGCAAACTTCTTGCGTAGGTCGTCCATCGTGATCTGCAGCGTGTTGCAGAGGTCGAGCGAGTCGATGTCGCGGACTTCTTTCGGAATCACCATCACGTCGTAGGCGGGCTGGTTGAACACAATGAGTTGTCCCTTGCGGTCGTAGACCATGCCGCGCGAGGGATAGATGGTTTTGCGCAAGAAGGCGTTGGAGTCGGCGTTCTTCTTGAATGTCTCGTCGGCCACTTGGAGAATGAACAGGCGCACAATGTAGATTAGCGAAATGACGATAATCAGTCCGGCAATCACAAATCTGCGGTTTTCCAAGTCGTATTTTCTCATTGGCCTAATCTTTCTTTGCTGTGGCGAGGGCGTCGATGCCGAGCATGATGACAAACGTTAGCGCTGTGCATCCCCCGGCGCGGTAGAGCGACAGCAATGCGTTGTTGAGCGTGAAGGCCTCAATGAAGGTGACCAACAGGCAGAATAGCAGTGTCATGGAGAACATGTACTTCAGGTACACGCCTGGCCCGAGCGACTTTGTTGACGGCACGGGGTCGGAAATCTCATCGTCGTGTGCCACATAGAGTTTTATCATTGGGTCGCGCATGGCTCCGAGCAATGTGCATGCAAGGGCGTTCATGCCAGCGGTGTTGCCGAAAATGTCGATGATAACGCCAGCGAGGAAGCCTATCAACATTACCCAGTTGCGGTGGAGCGTAACTGGCAGACGGAGAATTACATAGATGAAAACATAGGGCGTGGCGAAGCCGAAGATGCTGATGTTGTTGCACACAAGCACCTGTATCAGTGCCAGCACGATAAACAAGGCTATGGATTGAAGTATGCTTTTACTCATTGTCGTCGCCTCCTTCCTCAAGTTGTTTCAGTTCGCCCGCAAGTTTGCTCTTGATGGCACGCACGGTGCTCAGGCGGGTGAAATCAGTTGTGAGTTTGATTTTCAGCGAGAAGAAATTGTTGTCGGTGGCTTTTTGGCTGCCTTCAACCACACCGACAATCAGCCCAGGAGGGAACACGGTGGAATAGCCGCTGGTCACGATGGTGTCGCCGCGATGGAATTTCACGTGCTTTGGCATCTCCTCAAGGGTTGCGTGGTAGGGGTCGGAGCCGTGCCAAACAAGGCTGCCGAAGTAGTCGGTGTTCTTCACCTTGCATGATAGCCGCATATCTGGATTCAATAGCGACAGCACTCTCGCCGCGTGGTCGCTCACGTTGGCAACAATGCCAACCACGCCGTTTTGGTCGACCACGCCCATCTCTGGCATGATGCCGTCGAGGCGGCCCTTGTCGAGGGTGATGTAGTTTTTCGCGTGGGTTACACTGTTGTTGATCACGTTAGCAAAATGATACTCATAGTTTTCTGCCACGGAGTCGGGCAATGCTATGCCTGTGGGCTGAAGCAATGTCTTGTAGTCGTTCACCTGGCGCTTGAGGTTGATAATCTCCATCTCAAGGGTGGCGTTGCGCTCCTGTAGGTCGGCGTTGATCGACTTCAAGTTGAAGTACGACGTGACCTCGCCGGCTCCTTTGTAGACTACCGCCGATGCACGATTTGCCGATGTGAGAAACACATGCTGCTGGTATGGATTGTTGTGAAACAGCATCCAGCAACTTGCCACTACGAGCACTGCAAACACAATCCACGATGAGTGGCGTAGGAAAAAACTAATTATATTATTCACTGTCAGTGATATAGGTTGGTTGTGTCACTATTGCCTTATCTCCCTCGGTTTTATACATACAAGAAGGCGCAAACATTGAGGTTGACGCCTTCTTGACAGTATTCTCTGAGTGAGTATTATCGAATGAGGAACGAGAATTTGTCTCTGTTCTTCAGTGCGATGCCTGTGCCTTTTGCCACTGCGTGCAATGGATCGTCGGCTACGATAAACTTGATGCCGATTTTTTCCGACAAGCGCTTGTCGAGACCGCGGAGCAATGCGCCTCCACCGGAGATGTAGATGCCGTTGCGCACGATGTCGGCGTAGAGTTCAGGCGGAGTCTTCTCCAATGCGCTCAGAATGGCTGCCTCGATGCGCAGAATCGATTTCTCGATACAGTGTGAAATCTCTTGGTAGGATACAGGTACTTCCATCGGGAGGGCTGTCATTTGGTTAGGGCCATGCACGATGTAGTCTTCCGGCGGATTCTCCATCTCGGCAACTGTTGAGCCTACGTTGATCTTGATGAGTTCTGCCATGCGTTCGCCCACTTTCATGCTGTGCGCGCGGCGCATGTGTTCCTGGATGTCGTTGGTAAGCACGTCGCCAGCGATACGGATGCTCTCGTTGGTGACGATGCCGCCGAGCGAAATCACTGCGATTTCGGTTGTGCCACCGCCTATGTCGACAATCATGTTGCCTTCCGGCGCTTCAACATCGAGGCCGATACCAAGGGCAGCAGCCATCGGTTCGTAGATCATATAGACGTCGCGTCCGCCAGCGTGCTCGCTTGAGTCGCGTACGGCGCGGATTTCAACTTCTGTACTTCCGGAAGGGATACACACCACGATGCGCAACGATGGCGAGAACCAATGGCGCTTCGAACTTACCATCTTGATAAGTCCGCGAATCATCAGTTCCGCAGCGTTGAAGTCGGCAATCACACCGTCGCGCAATGGGCGGATGGTGCGGATGCCAGAGTGTTCCTTACCCTGCATCATCTTTGCCTCTTCACCCACGGCTACAAGTTTGCCGCTTGTGTCGAGAGCAACGTATGATGGCTGGTCGACTACGATTTTATCATTGTGGATGATAATCGTGTTTGCCGTTCCTAAGTCTACGGCCAATTCTTGTGTCAGAGAGAAAATTCCCATGCTGTTATTCTGTAGTCTGTTTGGTGCTTAATGTTTGAAGTGGCGTATGCCTGTCATTACCATGGCAATGCCGTTTTTGTTGCAGTAGTCAACGGTTTCGTTGTCGCGGATTGAGCCGCCCGGTTGGATTACTGCTACGATGCCTTCCTTGTGGGCAATTTCAACGCAGTCGGCAAATGGGAAGAAAGCGTCCGACGCCATAACTGCGCCGTTGAGGTCGAAGTTGAACGACTTTGCTTTCTCGATGGCCTGGCGTAGTGAGTCTACGCGCGATGTCTGGCCGATGCCGCTTGCAAAGAGTTGTTTGCCTTTGGCAAGCACGATGGCGTTGCTCTTGCTGTGCTTAACCACCTTGTTTGCAAACAGAAGATCCTCTGCCTGCTCAGCTGTGATGGCCTTGTCGGTTGCTTGCTTGAGGTCGGCAACTGTTTCCTTGCGGAGGTCTTTGTCTTGACGGAGCACTCCGTTGAGGATTGAGCGGAACTGCTGTGTTGGCAATTCTGTTGACTTCTGCAACAGGATGATGCGGTTTTTCTTCTGCTCAAGTATCTCAAGAGCCTCTTTGGTGTAGGACGGTGCGATGCACACTTCAAAGAAAATCTTGTGCATCTCTTCGGCAGTTGCCGCATCAATCTCACGGTTGGAGATGAGTACGCCGCCAAAAGCAGATACAGGGTCGCCAGCGAGGGCATCTTTCCATGCCTCGAGGATTGTGGCGCGCGAAGCGATGCCGCAAGCGTTGTTGTGCTTGAGGATGGCAAATGTGGTCTCGTCGAAATCGTTGATGAGATTCACAGCCGCGTCGATGTCAAGGAGGTTGTTGTAGGAAATCTCTTTACCGTGGAGTTGCTCGAACATCTTGTCGAAGTCGCCGAAGAACTTGCCGGCCTGGTGTGGGTTTTCACCATAGCGCAAGTGGCGTGCGCCGTTGATGGCTACGCGGAAATCGCTTTGCGAGTCGGTGTCGAAATAGTTGAAGATAGCAGAGTCGTAGGCGCTCGACACTCCGAAGGCTTCTTTGGCGAAGAAGCGGCGGTCGGCGAGTGAAGTCACTGCGTCGCCGTTGTCCTTCAAAATCTTGCAGAGTGGTGCATACTGATTTTTTGAAGCCACGATTACCACGTCGTTGTAGTTCTTTGCGGCTGCGCGGATAAGCGAGATGCCGCCTATGTCGATTTTCTCGATGATGTCGGCTTCAGATGCGCCTGATGCTACGGTTTCTTCAAAAGGGTAGAGGTCGACCACTACGAGGTCAATCTCTGGTATTTCGTATTGTTTTATTTGCTGTTGGTCGCCCTCGTTGTCTCTGCGGTTTAGGATGCCGCCAAACACTTTTGGGTGGAGGGTTTTTACGCGTCCGCCAAGGATTGACGGATATCCGGTGAGGTCTTCCACTGCGTCGCATTGGTAGCCAAGACCGTCGATAAACGATTTAGTGCCGCCTGTCGAGAGAAATTTAACACCGTGTGAGTTCAATAAACTCAGCAATTCTTCAAGTCCGTCCTTGTGGAATACAGATACAAGAGCTGTCTTAATTTTTTTGTTGTCAGCCATTTATGTGATTTCAAAATTATTAAACAAACCTACCGAATGATTTGCTTGCATTCGATTTGCAAAGATAGTGAAAACCAATTGTTTTTCTTCGCTAAATGTTGCAGAAAATTATGGAAATTTACCAAAATGCCAAAATGCAAACAAGAAACGGCGCCGATTGCCTGTGGAATGGCAACCGGCGCCGTTGTGGCAAAATGTTGAGGCCGCTTAGTTCTTCACGCCGCCTTTGAGACCGCCTTTGGCTCCGCCGCTGAGGTTGAAGATGTTTTGGTCGAAGTTGGTGGTCTTGAGGCTCTGCTCGCGCTGGCGCTTCAATGCCAGTTGCACGAGGCGATCCATCAGTTCGTCAAACTTGATGCCTGTGGCTTCCCAAAGGTAGAACGACAATGATCCTGGGATGGTGTTGATTTCGTTGACGTACACTGCATTAGTGTTGCCGTCGACCATGAAGTCAACGCGGCTTACTCCGTGGCACGAAAGCACGCGGAATGTTTCTGTGGCGAGAAACTGGATGCGTTCTGTGATTTCTTTCGGCAGGTCGGCTGGGATGCGCTTTGCTGATGCCTGCATACCTTTGGCGCTCTTTGTGCCGCCCATATACTTGTCCTCATAACTGAGGAAGTCGCCTGTCTTGATTGGCTCTTCGAGGATTGACGGCTGGCAGTCGTCGCAGTCGCCGAGCACTGAACAGTTGATTTCCTTGAGGTTTTCTACCATGTCCTCAACGATGATGCGAGTGGAGTATTTTTGTGCATTCTCCACGCTGTCGATCAACTCTTCGCGGTTTGCAGCGCGGCTAATGCCCACACTTGAGCCGAGGTTGGCTGGTTTCACGATTACTGGGTAGCCGAGTTTGTCCTCGACTTTCTTGATGAGTTCGTCTTTTTTGCGGTTCCACTGCTTGTCGGTAAACCATACGTAGTCTACCACAGGGATGTCGCAGTCCTTGAGAATCATCTTCATCGTGATTTTGTCCATGCCGTTGGCCGAAGAAACTGTGTTGCAGCCGGCATAAGGCACACCGATTGTTTCGAGCACGCCCTCAAAGATGCCGTCCTCGCCGTTGGTGCCGTGGAGCACTGGAATCACCACGTGGACAGTGGCGTAGATGTTCTGTCCGCCAAACATCTTGTTCTTGGCGCGGTAGAGGTTGTAGTCGCCAAATTCCGGACGCATGTAAACTTCCTCGCATTTGGCAACCAAGGCTTTCATGTCGCGGTAGTTCTTTACGTCAAACAAAGCCTCGCCAGTAACCCAACGTCCTTGTTTGGTGATGTAGACGGGAATCACGTTGTATTTGTCGCGGTTGATTGCGTGCATGGCCTGGTTGGCTGATATCACTGAAATTTCGTGCTCTACGGAGCGTCCTCCGAAGAATACGGCAACATTTGTTTTCATTCTTTCTTTGTCTTTATGTCGTTTATTTTCTTGTCGTTATTATTTGAAAGTGTCGGGCAGGTCGTTCTCGTAGAGAATTGTGTCGCCTGCTTTGAGCAGTGTGGCAAGGCGTTGCTGTGCCTCGGCAAACGAGTCTACGATTACGAGATTGTCTTCGCTAAACTTGCCCGATTTGCGTATGCCAGCCACGATGGCGTCGCGGTTGTATTGTCCCACCACGATGGCAATGTCGGTGGTTTCGGCAATGTGTTCGCCGAAGGCCTCGTTGAGTGCTGCCTGACGGTCGCCGAGTTCAATCATACCTGGGGTTACAACGATGCGTTTGCCTTTGTCCATGCGCGACAGTACGTCGAGCGCCATGCGCGACCCGTGAGGGTTGGAGTTGAAGGCGTCGTCGATGATAGTCACACCGCCTGGGGTGCGCTTCATGTTGAGGCGGTGCTCAACTTGCTCAATCTGGCTTACGGCATATTTGATTTTCTCTTTGTCTACGCCCAGTTTCATCGCCACGATTACGGCAGCGAGAAGGTTGGAGATGTTGCATTCGCCCACGAGGCGTGTCTCGAGCGAGAGCACGGTGTCGCCCTTGGCGTCGACAACGTCAAACTTGGTGCCGTAGGCTGAGTATTCGATGTTGGCTGCGCGATAGTCGGCGGCATCGGTGTTCTGCACGGCGTAGCGCAGGCATTCGGTGTTGCTCACCTTGCGGTTGGCAACGTAGGGGAAGTCGTCGTTGACCACGCAGAAGCCGTCGGCTGGGAGTGCGTCGGCAAGTTCGAATTTGGTGCGCTGCACGTTCTCGATGCTCTTGAACGACTCCATGTGTTGCTCGCCTACGGCTGTGATGATGCCGTAGCGGGGATGCACAATGTCGCAGATTTCCTTTATGTCGCCCAGTTGCTTGGCGCCCATCTCGCAGATAAACACTTCGTGGTAGGGTTTCATCATCTCGCGGATGGTGCGGGTAACGCCCATTGGGGTGTTGAAACTACCAGGGGTCATCAGCACGCTGAACTGCTCGCAGAGTATGCGATTGAGGTAGTGTTTGGTGCTGGTTTTGCCGTAACTGCCCGTGATGCCTATCACTTGCAGACTTGGCATCTCGCTGATGATGCGTTCGGCATCCTTCACGAAGCCTTGGTTGATGGCTTTCTCAACAGGCTGCATCGCTGCGTTGCACACGGCGAGCACCAACCACGAGAGTAGGACGATGGCGGTGAGCGATACGCTGATGCCTGTCAATGCATCGCGCAGACTAGCGGTGGCAAGCAGCGGCGTCAAGGCGATAATCACGGTGACAACGAGCATCGCCGTCAAAAGGCGCCACACGCGTTTGGTCATCACCAGCGGCTTTTTGTATTTTTTCTTTGCAAGAGCGGATGCCTTGATGGCAAACACCACGATTGCAATGGGTAGAGTGATTACCTTTGGAAACAACGAAATCAGGAGCAGCAGCACGGCAAGGTCGGTGAGTCGCGACATCGAGCCATAGTC
>CAVEIP010000026.1:22170-24064 GCA_963615935.1 [Ruminococcus] lactaris
GGTAGGAGTTTTGTTGCATCATCTGCAGGTCCACTTTGTAGACGTGCCAGAGATAGAATGCGGTTGTAGCCACCGCGAGGGCGGCGAGGATTGTTGTGGCTATATCCATCTATTTTTTCAATTTGTCTTTTTCCAAAAAACTGTTGATTACGGCAGCAAACTGGTAAGGGTTTTCGAGAAAACTGTAGTGGCCGACACCCGGAAATTCCACCAGTCCGGCATCGGGGATGAGTTTCTCCATTTTGCGGGCGTCGGAAATTGGCGTTGCGGTGTCCTCCGTGCCCCACACGAGCAGCGTAGGGCAACTAATCTTCGGCAATGCCCACGTCAGATCTTCGTTAACAACCTTGCTCAAAATCTGACGCATGGTTACCGAGGCGCTCGAATAGTCGCTTGAGCCCACGCGCTTGCGGTAGCGGTTGAGTAGTTCCTCGCCCTTCGCCTTTCCGAAAATAGCGGGCAACGTGTGCTTTACAGCCTTGTAGGTGTATACTTTTACGTAGTATTTCATCGAATGCCTTGGCTTGATGCCGGCAGCGTCGACGAGTATCAGTTTGCGCACTTTGTTGCGCGACGACAGCAGGATGCCAACGCGGCCGCCAAACGAGTGGCCGAGCAAGATAGGGTTCTCTATGTTTTCGATGCGAAGAAACTCTTCTGTCATTCGGGTATAGTCCTCGATGCCCCACACCATTTGCGGCTCTGTGCTTTTGCCAAAGCCCGGAAAATCCACGTTGTAGACTTTAAAATAAGGCACAAGTAACCGTTCAATGCTTGCCAACGTGGTGCGGTTGCATCCCCATCCGTGCATCAGCACAACCGGAAGTCCTTCACCTTCAACACTGTAATTGAAGTTGACGCCATTGATTTCAATTTGTTTTTCCATTTTCACGAAATATTACGCAAAAATAGTGCAAGCCGACAAAAGGACAAAATAAACTCGTTTGATTTTGCATTCCCCTTTAATTTCCGGCAGATAGGAATGCTGCTTAGGGAAATGTGATATGGCTGCGTGCGATGAAGTGTTGTCTGGAAAAATTGTGGGCAAATTTGATTGTATCTCAAAGAAAAAACATATATTTGCGGTACAAAATATGATACTAGTATCGGATAATATCCCCTAAATATGATTTTTGAACGTAAAAAATACCTCAATGAACTTATTGCAGGTCGAGGAAATGGCCTTGTGAAAATTATTACTGGTGTTAGGCGATGTGGAAAGTCTTTTTTGCTTTTCAATATTTGGCACAACTGGCTCATAGGGCAGGGTGTGGAAAATGATCACATTATAGAAATTCAACTTGATGATTTTCTCAACCGCAGGTTAAGAAATCCTGATGCCCTGCTCAATCATATCAATTCTCTTGTTGCGGATGATGGAAATATGTATTACATCATCTTGGATGAGGTGCAGTTGGTCGAAGAGTTCGTTGAGGTGATTTTGAGTTTGACGCATATGCGTAATGTGGACGTATATGTCTCAGGTTCAAATTCACGTTTTTTATCTAGTGATGTAGTTACGGAGTTTAGAGGACGTGGCGACGAGATTCGCATCTGGCCACTTACTTTCGATGAATATTTCCAAGGCGTTGGCGGTGACATCCGAAAAGCATGGCTTGATTATTACACCTATGGAGGATTGCCACAAGTGGCTTTGCTTGAAACAGAATTGAAGAAGCGGGAGTATCTTCTCGGAATGTATGAAACAACATATTTGCGTGACGTTATTGAACGTAATCATCTTCGTAATTCAGAAGGAATGAGAGAACTTGTGCGTGTACTTGCATCGGGAATAGGATCTTCTACCAATCCTACGAGAATAGCCAATACATTCCAGTCTGCGCAAGGTATTTCGATAAAGAGAGCCACCGTCAAACAATACATTGGTTATCTT
>CAVEIP010000027.1:0-6184 GCA_963615935.1 [Ruminococcus] lactaris
GTACGTGACCCGTTGTCTTGCTTATCGTGACCGACTCACCAACACCCATTGCGCCCAAATGCTGACAGACATTTTCAGACAATAAAATATATTCGGGCGAACAGCATCTATCCCTCTATTTGTATACAGATACCGATAATGCAATGCAACCATTGCGGATTTTTGCCCAGAGGATGCAATATTCGGCGTTTTTTTGCGTTTAAGGAGAAAGGATTAAACCGCAATTTCTATGAAACATCGCTTACACGCCATAATACTTATAGCCGCAGCATTGCTGGCTATCTCTAGTTCATCGTGCAAAACGCCACAATCGCTGGCATATATCGAGAACGCCGACTCACTGAAAGTAAGCACTTTGTCGCTCGACTACGCAGTAAAAATTCGCCAGGCGGACGAGTTGATAATCACGGTCAACTCAATCGTCCCCGAAGCCACCTCGGCATACAACCTGCCACTAATCAACCCATCGACAGGCAACGAGATGAAGATGTCGAGCACACCGCAAAATCAATCGTATATTGTCGACACAGAAGGAAACATCCAATTCCCGGTAATCGGCAAAATCCATGCGGAAGGTATGACTACCCTCGAACTGAAGAACTACCTGACCGAACGCATCTCGAAGGAGGTCGACGACCCAGTTGTACGCGTGCAACTCGGCAACTTCCGCGTCAATGTGCTTGGTGAAGTAAAGGAAGCCGGAGCCATTGAGGTGAAGAGCGAGCGCTTCTCCATCTTCGATGCCCTCGCAGCCGCCGGCGATATGACCGAATACGGCGAGCGCACCAACGTGCTCGTAATCCGCGAAGAAAATGGACAACGCCAATACCACCGTCTCAACCTCAAGGATGCCACAATCGTCGACTCGCCCTACTACTATCTCCAGCAGAACGACGTGGTTTATGTGCAGCCGAATAGCATCAAGGCAGGCAACGCAAAATACAGCCAGAACAACGCGTTTAAGGTAACCGTTGTTTCTACCATTGTTAGCGCCGTATCCGTCATCGCGTCGCTTGTCATCGCTCTTTGTGTAAAATAAATAAAGGGGCAGTTATATGCTTAACATCCATCGGGCATATTTCTATGTGTTCCTCATCAGTGTGCTAGGCCTGTTTTTGGCTCCGCACCTGTTGATGTTTCTCGACGAGGCATGCCTTGCCGCATTTGTCGCCATAGCCGTGCTCGACATGACGTTTAACCACTGCTACCGCAAATACCGGCTGATGTTTGTACTCCTCGGAGTGATGACATTCTATCTGGTCTACTCCCTCGCCACATCGCCCTACAACACCCCGAAGGCGCAGATTAACGACTTCATCCTACAGTGCAAGCCGCTGGTAGCCTTTTCCGTGAGTTACGCCATTGCGCCACAGTTCACCGCCAGCGAGCGGTGGGTACTGAAGAAGGTGTGCATCTTCCTCGCGTTTCTCGCATTTGCGGTAATCGCGGCAGGTGTCTACGACATCACCCTCTTCCACATCTACTACGGCGGGCTCATCTGCGTGGGTTGCGCTATTGTCTACCTACTGATGTCGTTCGACGAAAACAACCCCAACGCCTACAGCAAAATCGACCGCATTTGGGTCACCATTATACTCCTGCTCGGACTCATCTGCACGCGGTCCAAATACTACAGTTTCGTCGTGCTGGCATTCTACATGCTATTTGTCTACCGTCCTGGCACAGTCAACTTCAAAAGCCTGCGCAACATCACTATTGGAGGGCTCGCGTTTGCCCTCATCATTCTGGTGGCATGGAAAAAGATTGAATACTACTACTTCACAGGCAACAGCGACACCTTCGACCCCGACGTGATGGAAACCTACGCGCGTCCAGTGCTCTTCGGCGGAATGTTTCTGGTGCTCGCCGACCACCTCATCCTGGGTTCTGGTCTCGCCACCTACGCAACCTTCTCTTCCGGCCCTTATGTAAACTACTCGAAACTCTACTACGAATATAACATCGACAAATTATGGGGACTCTCCCCAACCTACGGCGACTTCATTGCCGACACTTTCTACCCCGAACTTGCGCAGTTCGGCATTGTCGGCATAGTCTTCTTCTCCGTGTTTTGCTGGTGGATTTGGCGCAAATTCCGCATCGTGATGCGCACCCACCACTACCAACTATTCGGCATCGGAGTGATATCCTTAGCCTTCTTGGCTATTGACGGCACCGCTGGATGCTCCATACTCCAAGCCTCGGGCGAATTGCTTATGGCTGTGATGGGCATCATCGCCGCCAATACAAAAACCATAACCAAGGCGGAAGCCAAAGCCCTTCTGGCACGCCCCGCCACCGAATTTTATGATAATAAAAAAGAAAAAATAGAATATGGCTACAAATTCTAACAAAGTGGATTTCAGCCGCTTGCGCTACGAAATCAAAAAGCATTGGTATTATTTCGCCGTGTCGTTTGTTGTGATGATGGCAATGGCAATAGCCTATATGCTCAAAAACAACCCTGAATTCAAGTTCCACGCCGACATTATGGTGGAACAGGAGAAAAATAACGGCATGAGCGGCAGTATGGTTTCGATGATGAAGCAATTCGCCATCGGAGGCTTCGGCGGCGGCTCTGTCGACGACGAACTCGTGGTGCTGCAGTCGCACAGCCTGCTCTGCGAAGCAATCAACAAACTCGGCTTGCAATACACCTACCGCGATGCCAGCCGTATGCGCAAGCCATCGCTCTACCGCAAGTCGCCTGTTGAATTGTCCACAGCCATTGATCTCGACACCCTGCAAGGCGGCGCCACATTCAACATCAAACTGCGCTCCGACAACAAGATTGATGTGAAGGTGAAGGGGAAATTCTTCTCCTCGCTCTTCGACAAAAAGGGACTCACACTACCAGCCACAGTGAAGTTGCCCGACGGTACGTTCACCATCTCGCGCACGGCCTTCTACAAAGCCGGTCAAGAGCGCGACATTGAGGTAGAAGTACTTGGCACGCAAAAAGCATGTGAAGACCTGGCGAAGATATACTATGCTGAGGTGCCTTCGATGAAGGCTAACGACATCACTCTCGTCTACCAGGACGAGGACAAGCAGCGCGGCAAGGACCTGCTCAACATGCTGATTGAACTTTTCAACGCCCGCCGCTTGGGAGAAGAGCAAGCCAAAGCCAACCGCGAAATTGCCTTTATCGACGACCGTCTCGCCACAATCTCAAGCGAACTGTCGTCCTCGGAAAAGCAACTTGAGGATTTCAAGACTGCCAACGATGTTACCGATATCGCCGCAGAGGCAAAGGTGTTGCTTGAGCAGACTTCAAAGAACAAGGCTTCAATCGTTGGATTGCAAACTCAGTTGTCGATTTTCGACATGATTTGCGAATTCCTCGACGACCCGAAGAACCGCTACTCCATGATTCCCGTGACCAGCGGTCAGGACTACGAGAGTGCCGCAAAGTCAATCGAATCCTACAACCAACTCATCCTCGAACGCACCAAACTCGACATGTCGGCAAAGCCTGACAACAAGGCTCTGCAAGCACTCAACAAGCAAATCGACGGCATGCGCGCTGGCGTTATCGAAACGATGCGGAAGGCTCGCGAGAGCGCTGAGATTGCCTACAACGACTTCGTGCGCGAGGACGGCAAATACGCCACCCGCTTGCGCCAACTGCCATCCCATGAGCGCCAGTATGTCGACCTCTACCGCGACACGGAGATTAAGAATAATCTCTATGTATTTCTCCTCGAGCAAAGGGAGTCAAACGTGCTCAAGTTTAGCAGCAAAGAGGTTGCACGAATCATCGACCACGCATATTTCGACGTAAAGAAGGTTTGGCCTAAAGGCTCAATAGTCTTCGGTGCCGCTCTCATCCTGTCGATAATGATACCGCTGATTATCTTGGCAATCCGCGCCATCCGCACAAAGCGTCTGCGCATTATCGAGGACCTCGAAAAGGTTACCGACATCGAAGTGTTGGGCGGCATCAGCACCGAAGATGAGGACACCGACTATCGCCGCATCCGCGACCGTTTGGTTTCGGCTGCCGATGCCAAGGTGGTGAGCCTCGCCAGCCTGAAGGGTGAAGCCACAACCGCTGTCATCGCTGCCAACCTTGCAAAGTCGCTCAACAAAGCGCTTAAGCGCGTGGCTGTAATCGACCTCGGCGGCAACCGTGAGGTGGCACGAGCACTAGGCATCAACAGCGACCTTTCGCTTGCCGACTGCATATTCGGCAATGCCACTATAGGCAGCACCGACAGCATCGATGTGGTTTCGGCAAGCAACGCTTCCGACATCGACCTGCTTGCTTCCGACAAGGTGAAAGACATGATTGACGGCTTGAAGCAGAGCCACGATGCCGTAATCATCGCTGGCGACTCGTTTGGTGACTACAGCGCATTGTCCACAGCCTCGTCGCTCTCCGACCGCATCATCGGTTGCGTTTCTGCAGGCAACCTACGTGAAGATTTCGAAAAATTCGACCACGATTTGCATAATCTAAACACTGCTTGCGGTTATATTTTTGTAAAATAACGGAATTGTAATGAAAATACTGATTGTAAACAAATTCTACTATCCACGCGGTGGTGATTGTGTTTGTGCCATCTCACTTGAGAAACTACTCCGTGAGCAAGGTCACCAAACAGCCGTCTTTGCAATGCAGTTTTCTGAAAACATCGACACTGAATGGAATAAATATTTCGCACCCGAAGTGGCTTTCTCCGGTGGCATCAGCAACAAAATCAAAGCCGCCAGCCGCATCTTCGGTGGGGCAGGCGTAAAGGATGCCTTTGCGCAGATTCTCCGCGACTTCAAGCCCGATGTAGTGCATTTCAACAATATCCACTCCTACCTCTCGCCCGCCATCGTAGGCATGGCCAAAAAGGCAGGGGCAAAGACCGTGTGGACACTCCACGACTACAAACTCATCTGCCCGTCCTACAGTTGTCTGCTCGGCGGCAAGCCATGCGAAAAATGCATCGGCTCAAGCAAGCGCAACGTGCTTGCAAACCGCTGCATGAAAGGCAGCCGCGCGGCAAGTTTGTTGGCATATCTCGAGGCTGAGCGCTGGAACGTCAGCCGCCTGGAGAAGGCTACCGACCAATTCATCTGTCCGAGCGAATTCATGGCAGGGAAAATGAAGCAGGGAGGATTTGACGAGAAAAAACTCAATGTGGTGTGCAACTTTGTCGACCCAGAGAAAATCAAGGATATAACCGTATGTACCGAGCGAAAGGACTACTACGCCTACGTTGGCCGGCTGTCGGCTGAGAAGGGTGTGGAAACATTGCTCAAAGCCGCCGCACAGTTCAGCATACCACTGAAAATTGCTGGCGACGGGCCGCTTGCCGACGACCTCAAGGAGCGCTTCGGCCGATGCGGCTACATCGAATTTCTCGGGCACCAGAATGCACAGCAGGTAAAGCAACTGCTGTCGGAAGCGCGCTTCTCGGTAATGCCGTCGGAGTGTTACGAAAACAATCCACTGAGCGTGATCGAGTCGCTTTGTCTTGGCACTCCCGTAGTAGGAGCCCGCATTGGCGGCATCCCAGGACTCATACACCCTGGCGACGGGTTGCTCTTCCGTAGCGGCAGCACCAACCTGCTTGCCAACACCATAGCCAACGCCTGGGAGTCGCGCTTCGACTACAATGACATCTCCAGCCGCGCCATCCCGCGCTTCAGCGCCGAGCGCTACCTGAGGGAAATCATGGCCGTGTATAACCGATAAAATTAGATTATTTAATAAATAATAATTACCTTTGCTCTTCGTTATACAATATAACGAACTTTATAAGTGCGTATAAAATGGCAAAAAACATAGTACAAGGCAGTCTTATAACAACATTCCGCTGTAATGCGAAATGCAATATGTGCAACATTTGGAAACATCAAACTCATCCCGAAGAAGAGATTGATGCCTCTTATTATGAGAAACTGCCAAGTGGACTTCGTATAAACATAACTGGTGGAGAATGTACCATCAGAAAAGACATTGACAAAATCTTCGAAATTCTATATCCAAAGTCCACACTGCTTGAACTAAGCACGAATGGATATAACACAGACACTATCGTTGCTCTTGCCAATAAATACCCGAATATTCTAATTCGTGTCAGTGTAGAAGGATTACCCGCCCTAAACGACAAGAAAAGAGGTACTCTCAATGGTTTTGACCACGCATTGCGGACAATGCTTGAATTAAAGAAGACCAAATGCAAAA
>CAVEIP010000027.1:6194-18332 GCA_963615935.1 [Ruminococcus] lactaris
GGATTTTCTGTCGTTATATCTCCCGACAATTATAAAGATTTACTGCATCTTTACGAACTTTGTGTAGCTCTCGACGTTGAACTCGGAAACTCTGTGGTTCACAATTCATGGTATTTCCACAAAGACGACAACCAACTTGAAAGCGCTGAGGCGCTTGCAGCCCATGAGGAATTTGTCAAGGCACTACTCACATCAAAACGCCGTGGTCTGAAAAACAGATTAAAAGACTATGGCAGAGCATACTTCAACAGAAGCATTCATCGCCGTTTGCGTGGCGATGAGCCTGGTTATCGCCCACCATGCGGTGCGCTTACTGATTTCTTCTTCATTGACCCTTGGGGCAATGTGTCGCCTTGCAATGGCTCTGGAGAGGAATGGATTATCGGCAACATCAAAGAAGACAGTTTTGAGAACATTATGAAATCCGACAAGGCCAAAGAGGCATTGGAGAAAGTAAAGAACTGCAAACGTAATTGTGCATTCATCGTCACAGAAAGGCATGACATGGTTCGCCGTCCATGGATACCCATAAAATGGATTATCAAAAACAAATTGCGCATACGACAAGGTAAGGATATATGTTGGGACTAAATTAGTACAATTATGAAAGTCGACGTACTGGGCACTCGCGGATTTCCAGGGATTCAAGGAGGCGTAGAACGCCATTGTGAACGTCTTTACCCGGAAATGAAAGATGCAGAGATACGCGTTTTCCGCAGAAGTCCTTACATAACCCAAAAACAAAGTCCGTACCCCAACATTTCGTTCACTGATTTGCCTTCAACTCGCATTAGTGGATTCGAGACCGTTGTGCACTCATTCTTAGCCACATTGGTTTCGATGTTCTCCAATGCCAAGGTAACGCATATCCACAACATTGGGCCAGCGATGTTTGCTCCTCTCCTCAAACTTACGGGAAAGAAAGTTGTGCTAACATATCATAGCGCCAACTACGAGCATGACAAATGGAATGCTTTCGCAAAGGCCATACTGCGGCTTTCGGAAAAAATTGCGTTGACATCAGCCAATCAAGTCATTTTTGTGAACAAATTCCAGATGCAGAGATATTCGGATTCTGTCAAGAAGAAATCCTCATATATTCCCAATGGTATAGTTCCAGTCAAACCGTCGCCAAACATTGATTTCCTGAAGAAATTAGGCCTCATTCCAGGCAAATACATCCTGTCGGTCGGCAGAATCACACCAGAGAAAGGCTTTGACCTATTGATATCTGCCTATAACAAAATCGACACAGACGTGAAATTAGTAATCGCTGGCGCTGCCGACCAAGGGTCAAAATACCTTGAGCAGTTAAAAGCGTCGGCGTGCAATAATGAGAATATCGTTTTTTCAGGATTTACCGATGGCGACAATCTTTCTCAACTATACACAAATGCATCTGCCTACGTTCTTCCTTCAAGGATAGAAGGATTTCCATTGGTTCTACTCGAGGCTATAAATTTTGACTTGCCGTTGCTCGTTTCCGACATCGAGGCTACACATTTGCTTAAACTCAGCAAATGCTCTTTCTTCAAAGCCAATGACGCTGATGCCCTTTCAAACAAACTTAAAGAATTTTTAGGGACATCCGACAAGACAATTTTCAAATGTACTGAAGAAAACACTTCCGACTACAATTGGTGCAATATTGCCGCACAAACGTTGGATGTGTATAAAAAAGCCTTGAGTAAATGACAGAGACGACAAATAGAGGTAAGCAATTCATCAAATCGGTCGGCGTCTATGCCATCGGAAACATCGGGTCGAAACTGATTACGTTCCTGATGATTCCGCTCTACACGTTTTTTGTCGACACAGCCGAGTTCGGATACTACGACCTTTGCCTCACTTCCGTGCTTCTGCTCTCTTGCTTGGCCTCGCTACAACTCCGCGACGGAGCGTTCCGCTTCCTCATCGACAGCGATAACGACAAGGCTCGCACAGAGGTGGTTAGCGCAACCTTACGCCTACTCTGCCGCTCGCTGCTCTGCTTTTTAGTACTGGCGGCAATCATCTCATTTGTCCATCCCATACGGTGCCTGTGGCTCTCGTTCGGGTTGATGGTGTCCATCGCCTTGATTGAGGTGTTCGGGCAGATGGCAAGAGGTGTGGGCGACACCAAGACATTCGTAACCAGCAACATCATCTCCGCTTTCTCCATCGGCGCGCTGAGCGTTGTTTTCGTAGTGTGGTGCGGATGGGGCATCACTGGCATATTCCTCGCCAACATCTTCGCGCGGTTGCTCGCCGTCGTCTACATCGAATGGCGCGTGGGCTTGCTACGCAAATATTTCCGACTTGCGCTGAAAAATGCACAACTAACCAAGGATCTGTTGCGCTACACTCTGCCTATCCTGCTCATGACGCTTTTCTGGTGGCTCACCTCAAGTAGCGACCGCTTCTTCATCAAGCATTATTTCTCGCTTTCCGACAACGGCATCTATGCTGTGGCTACGCGCTTCGGCGGCGTCCTCCAGATTATAGGCACAATAATTTTTCAGGCATGGCAAGAAATGGCGTTGCGGCAGTACGACAGTCCCGACCGCGACAAATTTTTCTCGAAGATAATCAACCTGTTTATTGTCTTCATGTCGATGGTGTTTATCTGCTTCGCCTTCGGATTGAAAATTGCCTACCCCCACATCGTCGGCCACGAATTTACCAGCGGCATTGTCTATGTGTTCCCCATCGCCCTGGCAGCGGTGTTCTTCGCCATGGCAAACATGCTGGAAATGGGCTACCAATGTTCCAAGGAGACGCAGCGCGCCCTGCCGGGCTTCATAGTTGCCGCAGTGGTCAACATCGGGCTCAACTTCTTGTTGATAAACGTCATCGGCATCTTCGGCGTGGTCATCACACAGGTTGTCACCTACGCCGTGCTCTTCGCCAACCGCCTGCACGACTCCAAGCGCTACTTCAAAGTGCGTTTTTCGGCAAAGACCATATTTGCCGCATTGATTGCCATTGCGAGCGCTATCCCGTTCTACTTCACTTCGTCGTATCTCATCGATGCCGCGATAGTGCTCATCTCATGCACCATTTTGGCTATGCTCGTGCCGAGCATCCTCCACAAGAAATAAGGCTCTCCGTCGGAGGTTTTCAGGATTGTTATAACATTTTTTTGCACAAAATAGAAATAATGTATATTTTTGGCATGGTCTTTCTACGCATGACCAAACTATCTACAAACTATTTTGACAATGCTCGACGACACGACTCTCATATCACGGTTGCAAAGCGGCGACGAACAAGCCTACCGCTTCCTATTCGACCACGAATATGAGCCGATGTGCCGGTTTGCCAACCAGATGCTGCACGACCGCATGGAGGCGGAAAGCGTGGTGGGCGACGTGATTTTCAACATTTGGGCAAACCACGAGAGCCTGCAAATCTCCTCGTCACTCCACTCCTATCTATTTGCAGCCGTGCGCAACCGATGCCTCAACGCGTTGAAGAGCCGTCTGCGCATACTCTCGTTGCAAAACGACGAGATGAATTTGGAGCAGGAACTCGAACTCGTCGACATCATTTTCAGCGACGACCGCCAGCCGCTCGGCATCCTCATCGAGAAGGAACTTGAGGAGCAGATACAGAAAGCCATCGAGCAGTTACCACCAGAATGCCGCACGGTGTTTTGCAAAAGCCGCATGGACGGCATGGCTTACGATGAAATAGCCTCCGACCTCGGCATCTCTGTCAACACTGTGAAGTACCACATCCGCAACGCCATCTCCCGCCTACACGCCAACCTCGACGGCTATCTCCGTTGGATAATCATTGCAATGCTAATACAATGACTTGCAGCCGTTTCGCAAAATTCTCGCAAAAACGGGTAAAAAATCTGCTTTTTGCACTACCCTTTTTCGCAGTCCGATTGTCATAATGGTATAACACGCATAAACGCAATGGAAAGTACCCCCAAAAGCAAGCAATACGACGACATCGACGCGATGATTGAGCGCTACATCAACGACGCTCATGACTCGGAAGCCGTGCGCTTCCTGCGCGACAAAGCGTTGGAGTCGGCAGCGATGCGCCAGTACATCCGCGCTTGCTTCGAGGTGAATTTCTCTTCGGCAGTGGCAACATCAACCGAAAAATTTGATGCTGACAATGCCTACCGCCGATTCCAACAGCGCATTGATGCCGATGCCAAAAAGGCGAAGAAGGCTCGCCGCTTGCGTCTTGTGCGCTTCCTGCGTGCCACGGCCGCAGTGGTCATCCTCGTGGCACTTCCCTACATGGGTTACCGCTACGCCACATCACTTCAGCCTCAACTCGCTGCCAACATCACCGTGACCACCCCCGCGGGCTCACGCACACAGGTTACGCTGCCCGACGGCACAAAGGTTTGGCTCAACGCCGGCTCCAACATCACCTACTCGCAGAGTTTCGGCATCGCTGACCGCCAGGTACGCCTCTCGGGCGAAGCCTGCTTCGACGTGACCCACAACGAGGCTCTGCCGTTTACGGTTGCAACCGAGAGCGCCAGTGTGAAAGTGCTTGGCACATACTTCACCGTGGCCGACTATCAGGGCGACAGCGCACTCGTGGTCGACCTTATCCGCGGATGCGTGGATCTGCAGAGCAGCAAGACGGCACAACACCAGCAACTGTTGCCTAACGAGCGCGTGGTGATGGACAAAGCCACTGGCAAGATGACGAAGCGACAAATCGATGCCGCTCACTCCGACGCGTGGATCCACGGCGAAATCAATTTCGACGAGGTGCCACTGGAGAAGATTGCCAAGACACTGGAGCGCACCTACGATGCTCGTATCGAGATTGCCGCGCCGCTGCGCAACAAGCCGTTCTACTATTCGTTCAACTCCGACGGGATTACGCTGGAGCAGGTGCTCACAACGCTCTCCCGCACCCAAAAACTCAAATACAAGAAAATAGAAAGCGAAAAATCAAATACATACCTGATATACTAACGCCCTGCAGCGCAAACCAACGCCTATGGGCACTACAAACCTAAGAAACAACCTTATTATTTAATTATTATATGAACTTAAACAAAAAAGCAATGATTGCAGCCTTAGCCCTGCTGTGCAGCCTCCCGATTTCTGCCCAGCGAGTGTCGCTCAAGGCGAGCAACGTAACAGTGAAGCAGGCCATTACCGAACTAAAAGAGCAGACTGGCTACTCGTTTGTCTTCTCTTCGGAGGACCTCAACACACAGAAGCGCGTAAGTGTTTCTGCCAACAATGTCGACCTCTCGGTCGTAGTAGAACAAATCCTCAAGGGACAAAAAGGTATCGACTACAAGATTGAGGGCAAAAACGTGATTATCACCAAAGCAAGCCACAACAGTGTCAAGCCTGCCGCAGCCGCTCCTGCTGCAAAGAGCAACAGCCAGCGCGTTGCCGGACGCATCCTCGACGAAAACGGCGAGCCGATGATTGGCGTAACCATCACTGCCGACGGCATGAAGGGCGGCACAGTGACCGACCTCGACGGCAATTTCGTACTTGACGATGTACCTACAACCACCAAAAATCTTCACCTTAGTTACGTAGGCTACTCTGACAAGACCGTGCCCGTAGGCTCTAACATGAACGTGAAGATGACGCCCGACAACACTCAACTCGACGAGGTTGTGGTTGTTGGTTACGGAACAGTGAAGAAAACCGACCTTACCGGCTCTATCTCAGCCATCAAGCCCGACGATTTCAACAAAGGCTCTCGCTCTACAGCACAAGATGCGTTGGTGGGCAAGATTGCCGGCGTGAGCGTGGTTTCAAGTTCTGGTGCTCCAGGCTCTGGCTCCACAATCCGTATCCGTTCGGGAGCGTCACTCTCGGCATCCAACGACCCGCTGATTGTTGTTGACGGTGTACCTGTCGACAACTCAACCATCGAGGGCGGAAGCAACCTTATCGGCGGCATCAACCCTAACGACATCGAAACTCTCACCGTGCTGAAAGACGCATCGGCAACCGCCATCTACGGTTCGCGTGCATCAAACGGTGTGATTGTAATCACCACAAAGAAAGGTGTTTCGGGCAAACCGAAATTCAACTATACGGCAAACTTCTCGGTCAGCACCACAGCAAAGCGCCTCGAGGTGCTCAACGCCGACGAGTTCAAAGCATTTGCCAAGACCGTTACCGGTGTGCCTGAGAATGCTGAGTTCGGCACATTCAACACCGACTGGCAGAAAGAAATCTACCGCACTGCCTTCGGCACCGACCACAACCTCTCCGTGCAAGGCAGCATCGCCAAGAAAGCACCCGCGCGCCTGTCGTTGGGCTACACCAACCAGGACGGTATTATCCGTACAAACAACTATCAGCGCTACACCGTCAACGGCGGCGTTTCGCCTAAGTTCTTCAAGGACCACCTGACGCTGAACCTCAACATCAAGGGTTCGTATGAAAACAACACTCAGATCGACGAGTCGGTTGTGGGCAACGCCCTTTCCTACGACCCAACGCGCCCAGTAAAAACGGGCAGCGCTACGGCAACAACCGACCCGGGCCTCGGCTACTTCATCTGGATGAACGGCGACTCGCCTATGGCCATCCAGACCGACAACCCTCGTGCGCAACTCGACCTGCAGAACCTCAACAACAAGATCTACCGTTCAATTGGTAACCTCGCCGTGAACTACAAGATCCACGGCTTCGAGGACTTGCAACTCAACATGAACCTCGGCTACGATGTGCTGAAGAGCGAATACAGCAAAGATGTGCCTACACTCGCTGGAACGATGTACACGTCAAACAAGAAGGACGGCACAGGCCTTGACTACAACTCCACGCAGAAAAAGCGCAACACCCTGCTCGACCTCTACGCCAACTACCAGCACCTCTTCGGCAAGCACGACGTGAGTGCGATGGTGGGCTACGGATGGCAACACTTCTGGAAGAAATACAACGACACGTCGCTGTCGCCTGAAGGCGAAGAAATCTTCTCGCCAAAGCACTCCGAGTCGGAATACTACCTTCTCTCGCTCTACGGCCGTGCAAACTACTCCTACGACAACCGCTACATGGTTACCGCAACGTTCCGTACCGACGGCTCTTCGCGTTTCGCTAAAGACAACCGCTTCGGCTACTTCCCATCAGTGGCTCTCGGATGGAAAATCTCGGAGGAGTCGTTCCTTAAGGACAACCACGTGCTCAACAACCTCAAACTCCGTCTCAGTTACGGTCAGACCGGTCAGCAGGACATCATCAACGACTATCCTTACATGACCACGTTCTCAATCTCCTATCCTGAGTCGTGCTACCTCTTCGGCGACAACTGGTATCGCACCTACCGTCCAAACGGCTACGACAACGACATCAAGTGGGAAACGACCACAACATGGAACGCTGGTCTTGACTACGGATTCCTCAACAACCGCATCTACGGTGCCATCGACGTTTACAAGCGCCACACCAAGGACCTTCTCAACACCATCCCTGTAATCTCGGGCGTGAACTACTCTGCTGTGCTCACCACCAACATCGGCGAGATGGACAACAAGGGCGTTGAGTTCTCTATCAACACCGTACCAGTGCAAACCAAGGACTTCACTTGGACTCTCGGCTTCAACTACACTTGGAATGACTCGAAGATCACTAAGTTGAACGTGGTCGACAGCGAAGGTTCCTACGTTGAAACCGGAGCCATCTCTGGCACAGGCAAGTTTGTGCAATGCTTCATGGTGGGCAAGCGCCCTTACACCTTCTATCTTGCACAGCAAGCCTACGACGAGAGCGGCAAGCCAATCGAAGGACAGTATGTGCAACCCGACGGAACAGTATCGTCGAAGGAAACACGCCGTGCCGACAAGTGCGCGCTGCCTAAGTCGTACATTGGCTTCAACACTCAGTTCACCTACAAGAACTGGGAATTGGGCATCACCGGCCACGGCTCGTTCGGCAACTACATCTACAACTACATCGAGGCTAACCAGTACAAGCAGCAGGTCTACAGCGACCAAGGCAGTTATTCAAACGTGCTTAAGGTCACTGCCGACAAAGGCTTCGGCCTGCAGCAACTCTACTCAGACTACTTCCTGCAGAAAGGCGACTTCTTCCGCATCGACAACATCACGCTCGGCTACACCTTCGAGAAACTGTGGAACACTTCAAGCAACCTCCGCATCTCGGCTGCCGTGCAAAATGTGTGCGTAATCACCGGCTACTCAGGCGTAGATCCTGAAATCTACGACGGCATCGACCGCAACGTCTATCCGCGTCCACGCACATTCTCGTTATCGTTAAACTTGAACTTCTAAAATCCTCAAAACAAGACAAATCATGAAAAAGAATATATTCAGATCAATGATATTCGCAGTGATGTGCTGTCTGATGACTTCGTGCTTCGGAGACCTCGACACCATGCCACTCGACGACAACCAGCAGGTTGGCGAACAGGTCTACAGCACCGCCGAGGGCTACACTGGCGTGCTTGCCAAATGCTACGCTTCGCTCATCCTCACCGGACAAAAAGGCGGTGACGGCGGCGAAGGCGACCTTGAAGGCGCCAACGAGGGATATTCGGGCTACGTCCGCCTATTGTTCTACCTTCAGGAACTCAGCACCGACGACTTCGTTATGCCATCGTCGTCCAATGGTCTGCGCAAGTGCCTCAACCTTCAATGGGACGCTTCCAATGCATCAGTAATCCGCTGGACCTACCAGCGCCTCTACATGTCAATTGCCTACAGCAACGAGATTCTCCGCGAATGCACCGAAAGCAAACTCAAGAGCCGTGGCCTTTGGGACGCTCTTGGTTCAGAGTGCAACAGTTACCGCGCTGAAGCACGCTTCATCCGCGCGTATTGCTACGCTACCCTTTGCGACCTCTTCGGCAGCGTGCCTTACATCGACGAGAACACCGGCGTGAAGGACATCCCTGAACAGTGGTCGCGCAAGAAAATCTTCGAATTTGCAGAAAGCGAATTGAAGGCCATCGAGTCCGACCTCAAGGCTCCTGGTGCCAACGTCTACGGTCGTGTTGACCGCGTGGCAAGTTGGTTCCTCCTCGCCCGCATGTACCTCAACGCTGAGACATGGATTGGCGAAAACCGCTACACCGACGCTCTCACCTACGCAAAGAAGGTGATCGACGACGGCCACTACCCATTGGCAAGCGACTGGCGCCAAATCTTCCTCGCCGACAACGACCAGTGCAAGGAAATCATCTGGCCACTCGTGCAGGACGGCGAACACGCTCAAAGTTCAGCAGGTACAAACTTCTATGTGAAGGCTTTCGTCAACGGCCCGATGGACGAACTCTACAACACTGGCGTAGGCTCACGCGGCTGGGGTAACGTCCGCGCAAAAACCACTCTCGTGGATGCATTCGACGCCGACGACGTGATGTTTAACACCACCGACACTTGGGGCAACCAGAAGAAGGACAAACGCGCTCAGTTTATGACCGCTCTGCCTAACCAAACCAAAGAAACATGGGATGCCAACAACAATATGACAAGCACCTTCACTTGCGGCTACGGCTACATCAAATGGCGCAACGTGACCAAGGACGACCAGATTCCTTCGTCTGGCGATGCCTACACTTCAATCGACTTCCCGATGTTCCGCACTGGCGAGGCATACCTCATCGCTGCTGAAGCCATACTCCGCGGTGCGCAAGGCGGCAGCAAGGCTGACGCGTTGGCTTATGTCAACGAAATCCGAGAGCGTGCCTACATGTCGGGAAAATATGCAAAGGCAGGTGTACGCTCCGACGTGTCGGGCGACATCGACCTCAGCCAACTCGACCTCGACTTCATCCTCGCCGAGCGTCAGCGTGAAATGGCAAGCGAACTGGTGCGCCGCACTGACCTTATCCGCTTCAACAAGTTCACCAAGGGCTACAACTGGGACTGGAAGAACGGCGAGCGCCTCGGTGCCGACGTGGAAGACTATCTGAAGTTGTTCCCAATCCCTTCAACTGAGTTCTCAAACATTCCACAATTGAATCAAAACGACGGCTACTCAAAGTAAGTTTGAGGCTGTCACTATAAGTCCACATTTTTTCAGATTGCGGAGGGCGCTGGCATCCGGCGCCCTCCTATCTGAAAAATCACGATGAATTATGAAATATCTGAAACTATTACTGCTGTCGGCGGTCGTGGCTTGCGGCAATGCCTATGCCCAGACCTCGTTCGACGAAATCAGCGCCGACCTCAACAAGGCAGGCGGAGTGTATCTCGCCTACCCGGAACCCACAGCCAAACTCACAGCCGCGCCGAAAGGCTACAAGCCGTTCTACATCAGTCACTACGGCCGCCACGGCTCGCGCTACCTGCTCGGCGACGGCGATTGCCTCTACACCATCTCCTTGATGGAGAAGGCTCAGGAAGCAGGCTGCCTCACCGACCTCGGGCGCGACGTGCTGCAGCGCGTGCGCACAGTGTTTAAGGAAACGCAGGGACGCGGAGGCGACCTCACTCCCCTCGGAGCGCGCCAACACCGCGGCATAGCAAGCCGCATGTATGCCAACTTCCCGGAAGTGTTTAAGGGCAAGCGGCGTGTCGATGCCCGCTCAACTGTGGTCTACCGCTGCGCCATGAGCATGGCTGCTTTCGGCGACGAGTTGAAGGGTCAGGCTCCGCAACTCAGCATCAGTTACGAGATGAACAACAAGAACATGGCTTACCTCAACTACCATACCGACAAGTCGAACCGCTTTACCAACGGCGAGCACGGCCCCTGGGTGGAGGAGTTCCGCAAGTTTGAGGCAGAGCACGTCAACCCTGACCGGTTGGTAAAGAGCCTGTTCAGCGACAGCGACTTTATCCGCTGCGAAGTTAATCCCGAGAAACTGATGTGGGCGTTCTATTGGATTGCCGTCGACATTCAGGACATCGAAACACAGGTGCCGTTCTACGACATCTTCACCGCCAAGGAACTTTTCGACCTGTGGCAGTGCATCAACTACAAGTTCTACATCGGCAATGCCAACCCAGCAATGAGCCAGGGACTCGTCATGGCAAATGCCTCGACGCTGGTTGAAAACATCATCGAGTGTGCCGATAGCGCAATCGCTGATGGCAACATCGCTGCCGACCTCCGTTTCGGTCACGACGGCAACGTCATTCCGCTCCTCGCCCTGCTTCAGGTCGACGGGTTTGACGCATCGGTAAGCAAGCCGGAAGAGGTCTACAAGCACTGGTCCGACTTCAAGGCCACACCGATGGCTGCCAACCTGCAGATGGTGTTCTACAAAAACGGCAAAGACGACGTTGTGGTCAAGATTCTCCACAACGAGAAAGAGTCGCACATCCCCGTAGCCACCGACATGTGGCCCTACTACCGTTGGAGCGACGTGAAAAGTTACTACATCAATAGGTTAGACAATCTAAAAAAACAGGTAGAAAAGATCCAATAACAGATTCTTATAGGTTTTACAAGGTTAGAATAATGTCCTCAGAGGCGGCTCTTGTGAAAGACCCGCCTCTTTCTTTTTACATTATTCGCTGGTTTTTAACACATTGCCACTCGAAATTACATTTTTTCGATGATAGAATCCAACAAAAACGACACTTTTTCGAGGATAAAAACTGGCAAAACCCACACTTTTTCGAGGATAAGCCCCATTTTCGAGACGCAGATTGCGGATAAAAAGAAGGGATGAGCCAATTTTTTGTGATTTCCTTTTTGTTATGCAATCATTTTGCAACAATTATAAAAGTATTTTTATTACTTTTGTAATGTAAATCAAAGGATAAACAAACAAATTTCTAAACATATCTTTATGAAAAAATTACTACTTCAGTTTATTCTCGCGCTATTGGCAATTCCTTTGGCCAATGCAACGGAAAGTGTGGTTACACTGACCACTACGCTCGACGAAGGCGCCGACATCCAATTGTATGCCTGGGCTGCCTCTGCCGACGATGCTTTCACCATCGATTGGGGTGACGGCACAGAGAAAATCTACAACAAGACAAAGCCGTCCTACACCTACGGCAGCGAACTCAAAGGCAAGGTGGGCGCTTCGAAGACCATCACCATCAAGGGTAACATCATCTACCTTGATTGCCGCAAGCAGAGCCTTTCGTCGGCAACATTCGCCGATGCCGCTGCGCTTGCCTACATCGATTTGTCGGAAAACCAGTTGACTTCGTTTTCAATGAGCGGGCTCCCTGCCGTAACCGAACTCGACCTCAGCGACAACGCAATCACAACC
>CAVEIP010000027.1:18342-23567 GCA_963615935.1 [Ruminococcus] lactaris
CCTTCAGCGCTGAAGGCAATAGCGTGCTCAACAAACTGTCGATCAACAACAACCAACTCGATTCGCACCAGTTTGACATCACCTCGGTTGCCAACTCGCTTCAGGATCTCAACATCACAAACAACGGCGAGAACTTCGTTACGCTCAACCTCATCACGTTCGACAAGTTGCGCTATTTCACAGCCAACGACAACCCAGAACTGACCACGGTGGTGTTCTACGACAGCAACACCAACCTGACACAGATTAGCATGAACAACTGCCACATTATGCATTTTTATGCCATCTCGCTACCAACGCTCCGTGTGCTCAACCTCTCCAACAACGCATTGCTCGACCTTGAGGACGGCTCATACCCAAGCCTCACCACCCTCTCGGTGAACGGCAACTACCTGTCGGAACTCGACGTAACCAAGTTTGCCAACCTCGAATCGCTCGACTGCAGCAACAACCAGTTGACAAACATCAACGTGGCAAACAACCCGGCGCTCACCTACCTCAGCGTGGGCAACAACGCTCTCTCGTCGGTCGACGTGACAACCAACACTGAGTTGCACACGCTCCTGGTCGACAACACAGCACTGCGCCACCTCGACATCTCTAAGAACAGCAAAATCTACACGCTCAACATCAGCGACACGCAGATTAGCCACATCAACATCGACAATCTCTACAGCCTCCGTGAGTTCAGAGCAGCGAACACCCAGTGCTCGTTCTTCTACTTCAACTACGTGAACACGTGGGGACGCTTCAACTATGTAGACATCAGCAACAATGCCAAGATGACCGGCAACTCAATGACGTTCACCCTCCGCACCATGCCTGCTGCCTACAGCGACTACAACACGCTGAAAATCGACGGCTCAAACGCCGAGACAGCCAACACCGAATACGTCTCGTCGAGCGACATGAAATGGAAGCCTAACGTAACAGGCGACGGCACAGCCAACAACCCTGACGTTGCCGTAACGGTCAACGCCACCGACAGCGGCGAGAAAGTGACCGTAACCGGACAATACGGAGGCATGACCGGCGACCAGACTTTCACATTCACGAAGTACACCACCGATGGCGGCTCGTTCACCCTGTCGCAATGGTCGGGCAGCTACTTCCAGCAGTTGGCCGACGTGACCACCACCGCCAAAGCCGGCGTGGCAATGCACGTTGACGCAACGCCAGACGAAGGCAAGACATTCGACTGCGTGCTCATCAATGGCGAGCGTTGCGAGGACGACTGGTTTGTGGTCAACGAAGACGCTACTATCGAGGTTCGATTCCGTGGCGAAGCAAGTTCAGTTTCGTTCACCGCACCTATCGGCCAGGCTCTTTCTTTCAGCCTCGGCGCATACAAGACATCGACAACCGACCCGAAAGTGACCATCGACTGGGGTAACGGCTCAAGCCAAGAATACACCGTCAGCGAAACCAAATCCACTCGCATCGACGGCACAGCAGCCACTCCAACCGACGACACAGCAACAATGTCGACAATCACCATCACTGGCGACGTGTTCTACCTCAACCTCGAGAGTTGGGGCGAATTTGGTGAAGAATGCGGTCTTTGGAACAACAAGATTGCAAGCATCGACCTTTCAAAGACTAATCTCCTCACCTACATCAACACCTACATGAACCCTATCCGCTCAATCGACGTAAGCGGACAGGCCGACCTTATCGAACTCGACTGCAGTTACTGCGAACTGAAGAGCCTCGACGTGACCAAGAACACTGCATTGGAGAATCTCCTCTGCTACGGCAACGAATTGACTACACTCGACATCTCGAAGAACGCAAACCTTGTGGAACTCAACGCCAAGGTGAACCAACTCGAGACAATCGACTTCTCAAACAACCCATTGCTCGGCGAGGTTAACGTAAACAACAACTACCTCGAGACAATCAACGTGTCGAGTCTCAAGAATCTCTACTACCTCTATGCTTCCAACAACCTGCTGACAAGCATCGACGTAACCAAGAACACCAACCTCTACCAGTTGGCAGTGGGCGGCAACAGTCTCACATCGCTCGACGTGACGAAGAACCCGAAGATTCAGAGCCTCTCGTTCAACGACAATGCCATCCACGCCCTCGACCTCAGCAACCTCACCGACCTTCGCCTCGTTGACTGCGGCGGCAACGGCATGACGGCTTGCGAACTCAACGACTTCTTCTTCACTCTGCCACAATATCCTTCAGTGACCGACGACGAGAAGATTACAGGCTCAACCCTCACCCTGCTCACTGGCACTGAGGCTACACCTAACGACGCTGAGAACTCCGACACCTCTATCGCTACCGAGAAGGGCTGGACTCCAAGTCTCAGCGGCAACGGCTCTGGTTGCGACGTGGCAGTGCTCACAATCCAACCTACAGTCAACGGCTCTATCGAGGTGAAGACTGCCGACGGCACAGTCGTTGCTTCAGGCAGCAAGGTTAAGCGCCTCGCACCTCTCACCATCACCGTTACTCCTGACGCTGGCTACACTCTCGACAAGATTACAGCCAACGGCAAGACAGTGGAAGGCACCGAACTCAAGATTTCGCGCAACACAACGCTCATCGCCCTCTTCAAGGTTATCGACGGCGTTGACAACGTAGCCCTCGACGGCGTGGCTATCGCCGGAGGTGACGGCGCTGTCATCGTCAGCACCGACAGCGACAGCAAGGTCGAAATCTTCGACATCAACGGCCACCGCGTATTTGCAGGAAGCATCTCCGCTTCTACAACAATTCCGATGACAACTGGCTACTATGCCGTACGCGTTGAAAACGCCCAAGGCACAATGGCCCGCCTGGTAAGCGTAAAGTAAGCAGCCAACACGGCCAACCATAAAATTCAGGAACCGCGATGCAATTAGCACCGCGGTTCTTTTTTATTGTCTATAAAAGCAGTAATTTTGCACCCGATTGTTTTAGGTAAATAAATACATCTATGGTTTATCAATGTGGCATCATCTTCGGTTTCCTTGCCATAGGGGAACTGGTGGTATGGCTCACAGGCATCAAACTGCCTTCGAGCATCATCGGCATGCTTCTGCTCACTGCATGCCTTCAACTAAAGTGGATCAAACTGCGATGGGTGGAGAGCATCTCCAACTTCTTGGTCAAAAATCTCGGATTCTTCTTCATTCCGCCAGGCGTGGCACTGATGCTCCACCTCGACATTATCAAGGCACAACTTCTGCCAATCATCCTGTCGTCAGCCGTCAGCACCGTCGTGGTAATCGTGGTTACAGGCTGGATACACCAATTAGTTAGAAAATATCAACACCGTCATGGACTACATTAGAAACCCCTACTTCCTGCTCGCTCTCACTTTCGTGATCTACGGAGCAGCACAACTCATACAGCGGCGCACCCGCTTCTCTCTTTTCAACCCAATTCTGGTCACTATAGCACTCATCATCGTGTTTCTCATGGCCAACGACATCCCCTACGACACCTACAACCAATACGGCCGCTACATCGAATTTTGGCTCAAACCCGCCGTTGTGGCGCTTGCTGTGCCGCTCTACAAGCAACTGTCCACCGTCAAGAAGCAACTCCTACCCATCACCCTGTCGGCGCTCGGCGGCTGCATCTCGGGCATCATCTCCGTGGTTGTGGTAGCCGACCTGTGCGGTGCGTCGCACGAGATTGTCATGTCGCTCGCCGCAAAAAGTGTCACCACCCCTATCGCCATGGAGGTGACCAGTTCGCTCGGCGGCATCCCCGCCCTCACCGCAGCCGTGGTGGTGAGCGTGGGCATCTTCGGCGGCATCGTGGGCTTCGCCGTGATGCGCTGGTCGCACGTGCATAGCCCAATGGCACAAGGCTTGTCGATAGGCACCGCCGCCCACGCCGTAGGCTCCTCGCGCGCCTTCGGCATCAGCGACCGTTACGGAGCGTTTGCCAGCCTCGGCCTCACCCTCAACGGCATCTTCACAGCCATCCTCACCCCCTCGATACTCCACATTGTGGGCTACTTCTAACCCACCAGAGGGCATCGGGGTTCAGCGGATCGGGTCAAAAGCGGGCAAAATCAGGGCAAAATCGGCTCATCTTGACCCGATTTTCGCCCAAAAATGAGTGTTTTTGACCCGATTCCTCACTTTTCCGAGTGGCAATTAAACCTTTTCGCCGCTCGATTGTCATAAAAGAACAACAAAGAAAATCGACTCACTGATTCTTTCACAAAAGTTGACTATCTTTGCAGTCCATTTCCCCTTTGGGGAAAATGGTGAAATTAGACTATTTTTTGTAATTTTTTTATGTTGCGCACGACACTGATTAGTGCACTACTACGATGAAGAAATTTTTTTATTTAGCGGTTGTTGCCCTTTGCATGGGTTTCACTATGGCATCTTGCAGTAGCGATGACAACAAAGGCGGTAAAGAAGAAGAGTCTTACAAGAAAGACCTCGGCGGTGGCATCTACGAAGTTAACGGAAAGCGTTTCGTAGACCTCGGTTTGCCAAGCGGATTGCTTTGGGCTGAAACAAACCTCGGCGCTTCGGGCGAAGCTGAAACAGGCGGTTACTACGCTTGGGGCGAAACTGAAGCCAGAACATCCTTCTCTCTCGAAACCTACAAATGGCCAACCTATGGCAAGTACAACACAACTGACAACAAGAGAACTCTTGAAGCAAGCGACGACGCTGCTACTGTAACATGGAAAGAGCCTATCCGCATGCCGAGCGTTGCCGAGTTCGACGAGCTCCACGCAAACTGTACTTGTACTGCCACCACACGCACAAACGCTGCTGGCCAAACAGTTTCTGGCTTGGAATTCAAGAGCAAGACAAACAGCAACTCAATCTTCTTGCCAATGGCAGGCTACTATTACGAGGACACTTTGTATGACGTGAACAACTTCGGTCAATACTGGACAAGCAACATCTTCACTGGTAGCGAAGACAAAATTGTTGAAGACATCGCGTTCTACAACTCGTTCAACGAAAAGATCCACAACGAATGGTCAAGCCGCGACCGCTACAATGGCCGCTCAATCCGTGCCGTTGTGAAATAATCGCAAACCCCACAACCTTACAAAAAGAGATGCCGCCCCGCGTGCATCTCTTTTTTTTGTGCAGACACATATTCAATAGACTTTAGTCTTCTAAATCTTTGCATTATCAATGATTATTCGCATCTTTGCGATATTATATGCAACAGATTGTAGACATAAAAAAACCTTGCCAAATACGAGGAGAACAATCGTATTGAGGCGAAAAGAGCCAAAGGCG
>CAVEIP010000028.1:0-4126 GCA_963615935.1 [Ruminococcus] lactaris
GTCCTGCAGGCGTATTCGAATTTGACAATTTCACAGCAGGTTCACGCGCTATCGCTGACGCTATCGTAGAAGCAACTGAAAAGGGTGCCTTCTCGCTCGTTGGCGGTGGTGACTCTGTTGCTTGTGTGAACAAGTTCGGCTTGGCTGATAAAGTATCTTACGTTTCAACTGGCGGTGGCGCTCTCCTTGAGGCCATCGAAGGTAAGGTTCTTCCTGGCATTGCTGCTATCAAAGGATAATAAAGAATCTATTTAAACAACATAGCAGGAGGAAGGCTACAATGTTTTTCCTCCTGCTTTCTTTTTATGGATAATCAATGAACTCAAACGATTTGACACAAGGCTCCATACTCGGTAATATACGGAAATTTTCGGTGCCTTACATGTTGTCTTATTTCCTTCAAATTCTTTATGGATTAGCCGATCTTTTTGTCATTGGACAATACTGCGACGTTGATAGCACCACGGCTGTTTCCAACAGCGGCCAAGTGATGTATATGATTACTGTAGTTCTCATCGGCTTAGCAATGGGAACGACTGTGTGTGTCGCACGCGCCATTGGAGCAAAAGACAGTCAAAAAGCTGCGGGAATTATAGGTAATACAGTAACACTATTCATAATAATTGCCGTTGCTTTATCAGGCATTCTGCTTTTACTTCGAAGAGATATTGTAGCATGGTTGGATACGCCACAAGAGGCTATCTCTGGAGCGATAGACTATCTTACGGTTTGTTTTATTGGCATACCATTTATAATAGCGTACAACATCATTGCATCTATTTTCCGCGGTCTCGGTGATTCAAAAAGCCCAATGTACTTTGTTGCAGTTGCATGCTTTGCCAACATTGCCTTCGACTTCCTTTTCATCGGAACGTTCGGACTCGGTCCTACGGGTGCAGCATTAGGAACTACCCTATCGCAAGCGCTAAGTGTCTTGTTTGCAATCATTGCCATAAGAAAGCGCAAACTATTACCTTCCATTCGCAAAAGTGATTTTCGGCCAAACAAGAAAACAATATCCACTCTTCTCCGAATCGGTTTCCCGGTTGCTCTTCAGGATGGATTTATTCAAATCTCTTTTTTAGCAATCACAGTTATCGCCAACAATCGCGGACTTAACGATGCTGCCGCTGTTGGCATCGTTGAAAAGTTTATTGGACTATTATTCATCATACCATCTGCCATGCTGGCTACTGTATCAACCATGGCGGCACAAAACATCGGAGCGAACCAGATGGACAGAGCAAAAGCAACTATGAAATACGCTATGGCCATTGCTGTATGTTTCGGCATCATCGTTTCCATAATACTGCAATTCATTCCAAATGTCGCCGTAAGCATATTCACTAACGACAACACTGTAATTGCTATGGGCGGAGAGTATCTCCGGGGTTACACTTGGGATTGTGCTCTTGCAGGCATACACTTCTGCTTCAGCGGATTTTTCACCGCCTGTGGCCTGTCCACAATCTCGTTTTCCCATAACTTCGCATCAATCATAACTGCACGAATTCCCCTTGCCTATCTTGCATCTACGCACTTCCCTGACACACTCTACCCCATGGGATTGGCAACAGTCACAGGTTCGCTTGTGTCAGTAATAATCTGCCTAGTTGCCTACAAATGGCTCAACAAGAAAAACAGACTTGCTTAATTTGTGTGGATTTTCGACGAAGACAGTAGCCATTCATGCTGCCACATTGACGGTTACCATCTCGTTAAGCCGGTCGGCGTTTCTATTTAGATCCTATAGCCTACAAAAATGAGGGTGCATCGTTTTGATGCACCCTCTCATTTTTACATCCATCTATAAATCAATCTCTTATTTCAAGTTTGCGCGGACTTCTTCGAGGAAGTTTTTCATTGCATCGGAATCCTTGTCGGCAACGATTTTCTTCAAGACGGTCAGTTTGTCCTGAATCTTGTCAATCTGTTCTACTGTGTGCGGGTTGAAGAGTATCTCCGTAAGCAGGAAGTCATCTTCCGACATAAGGCCGCGAGCAATTGCCATGTGCCGCTTGAAGGTTGTACCCGGTGCATCTTGATGTTTCATCACACTACCAAACACAAGCGTCGAGGTAAATGGTATCGACAGGGAGAATGCAATTACCTCGTCGTGCTCTTTGAATGTGTACTCTCGGATGTTTAGATGAAGTTCGTTGTAGAGATCCTTGAAAAAGACTTTGCCAAGATGGTCACCCTCGCTAATGATAATCGCGTTTTCGTCTTGCAAATTGCTGAGCGAGGCGAATGTTGGGCCAAACATTGGGTGGGTGCTCACATACGGGTGGCCGCAATTGGCATAGAATTCAGGCAAGCCTGTCTTTACCGATGCAATATCAGCAATAATACAATCGTCACTGATGTAGGGCATCACCATGTTGAACGCTTCAAGAGTGTACTTCACCGTAGCAGCATTGATGACCAGTTGTGGGTCGAAATCTTTGATTTCAGCGGGGTCTTGCATGCGTTGCACATTGAATGTGAAGCGCAGTCGCTGCGGGTCGGTGTCGATGACGGCAACCGAGTGCTTGAAACTCAGCAAGTCGGCAAAAAACGAGCCCATCTTGCCAGCACCTATAATAAGAATCTTCATTGTTATTTCATTCTATTGTTAAGCACTTCAATTTGTTGGCGCACAGACTCCTCGTGGATTGCCTGATAAACCACCTTCATAAAATCGCCACTCATGCCAAGATCAGCAGCCGAAGCCGCACGAGAGTTGAGGATGTCGTCGTAACGGCCAGTCTGCACAACGGGCATACTGTGTTCCTTCTTGTACTGGCCAATTTCGCGCGAGATGCGCATGCGTTTGCTCAGAGCCTCAAGAAGTTCGCCGTCGATTTGGTCAATCTGCTGGCGGAGCATTGTCAGGCTTTCTGTGGTTTGTGTAGTGTCGCGGACAACGAGCATATTAAGGATGAAATTAAGCACCTCAGGTGTTACTTGCTGGCTCTTGTCGCTCCATGCGCTATCGGGATTGCAGTGCGACTCGATGATAAGGCCATCGAAGCCCATATCCATAGCCTGTTGCGACAACGGTGCCACGAGTTCACGCTTTCCACCAATGTGAGAAGGGTCGCAAATCAAAGTCAAGTTAGGCATGCGGCGGCGCAACTCGATTGGAATGTGCCATTGTGGCATATTACGGTAGAGGTGCTTTCCGTAAGCACTGAAACCACGATGGATTGCACCGATTTGACGGATGCCTGCGTTATAGATGCGCTGCATTGCGCCAATCCAAAGTTCGAGGTCGGGATTGACAGGGTTCTTGACAAGAACAGGCACATCCACGCCAGTCAACGAGTCGGCGATTTCCTGCATTGCAAAAGGGTTTGCCGAGGTGCGGGCACCTATCCAAAGCACATCAACGCCAGCATTCAAAGCCTCTTCAACATGCTGCTTGTTTGCCACCTCGGTAGAAACAAGCATGCCCGTTTCCTTTTTCACCTCTTGCAACCAAGTCAAGCCGACAGTTCCGACACCCTCAAAGCCTCCTGGTTTTGTTCTCGGCTTCCATATTCCAGCACGGAAAATTTTGATGCCGTTTTTAGCCAAGTCCTTGGCTGTTTCAATCACTTGCTCTTCAGTCTCGGCGCTACATGGACCTGCGATTACAATTGGTCGTTTCGAATCAACACCGGCAAACTGTATTGGTTTAATATCTTCCATCTTCTTATATTTTATTTATTTATTAATTTCTTTAATTCTATCTAACGCTTCTTTCATTTTTTCCTCAGTTGCACACAAGGATATGCGGATATACCGCTCGCCGTTGCTGCCAAAGATAAAGCCTGGTGTGAGGAACACGCGGGCGTTATAGAGGATATTGTCAGCAAACGCCTCCGATGATTCCGCTGATTCAGGGATACGTCCCCAAAGGAACAATCCCCGCTGACTCTCGTCGAATTTACAACCAAGTTCTGCCATAATCGCTTCAGCCACTTTCCGGCGCTGGGCATAGACCGAGTTCAAATCCTTGTACCACTCATCATCGCACGACAAAGCCTCGACGGCAGCCTCCATTGCCGGGCGGAACTGACCAGAGTCGATATTCGATTTCACTTTGAGAATCCACTCTACGAATTGAGCGTTCGACGCAAGCATTCCCATACGCCAACCGGCC
>CAVEIP010000028.1:4136-23494 GCA_963615935.1 [Ruminococcus] lactaris
GCCATGTTGTGCGACTTGCTCAGAGAGTTCATCTCAATGGCAATGTCCTTTGCGCCAGGCACCGACAACATACTGATAGGGTTGTCGTTGAGGATGAAACTATAAGGATTGTCGTTGACGATGACAATGTTGTGACGCTTACCAAAATCGACCAATTTCTGGTAGAGTTCCTTTGTTGCAGGCGCACCAGTAGGCATGTTCGGATAGTTTACCCACATGAGTTTCACCTTGTCGAGCGACAACGATTCCAACTCATCGAAATCGGGATACCATCCGTTTTCGTGGGTAAGGTTGTATGGAATAATCTCCGCTTCAGCCAATTTGCTTACCGATGTGTAAGTAGGATAGCCAGGATTTGGCACCAACACCGCATCGCCTGGATTGACAAATGCCAAAGTGATGTGAAGAATACCCTCTTTTGAGCCAATCAATGGCTGGATTTCATTTGCCGGATTCAACTCTACGCCATACCAGCGTGCATACCAATCGGCATAAGCCTTGCGCAATGCCGGAAGACCGACATACGGCTGATAACCATGAGTATTGTCCTTCTTCGCTTCGCCGCAAAGCTTGTCAATCACCGACTTGTGAGGAGGTCGATCAGGGCCGCCGATGCCAAGCGATATTATATCCATCCCCTTGGCATTAAGTTGAGCCACCTCTTTGAGTTTCTTTGAGAAGTAGTACTCCTTTACTTGAGTCACCCTATTAGACGGGTGTATGTTTTCAATCGTTTCCATCTTGAATGAAATGTGAGTATTCACCTAAAATTTTAAAATCCGTAATCAATGGTTTCACTGCTTCAATCGACTGGCGATAGCGCGTGTAGTCGTCGAACGTTAGGTTTATGAAAAAACGATACTCCCATTCTCGTCCAATAATCGGTATTGACTGGATTTTCGACAGGTTGATGTCGTAGAAAGAGAATATCGTCAAGATTTTAGCAAGACTACCTTGTGTGTGAGGCAAGGTGAAGACCAATGAGGCTTTGTCCTTTTTCTGCGTCGATGCCAATTCTTGTTCCACAATCGGGTCGGCAAGGATAAGGAATCGAGTGAAGTTTCGCTTGTTTGTTTCAATCCCTTCTTCGAGAATGTTGAGGCCATACAGTTCTGCAGCATATTTACCGCAAATGGCAGCATGGCCTTTCAGCCCCAAGCGCGCTATCTCTTCGGCACTACCAGCCGTATCGGTTTTCTCAACCATTTTGAGGTTAGGATGGCGCAGGAGAAACTGCTCGCATTGTCGTAAAGCCATCGGATGAGAGTTGACTTCCGTAAGTTCGTCAATAGTTTGTCCGGGCAGAGCACAGAGCACATGGGAAATGCGCATCTTGTATTCTCCCACCACAGTGAGATTGCTTTGGCGAAGCAACTCGTGGTTTTGCAAAAGGCTGCCGGCAATGGTATTTTCAATAGCCATCGCCCCCAATAGCGAACTGTCGGCCTTCAATGCCTCAAACATTGCCGGGAACGTTTCGCAGGGCACCACCTCAATGTCGTCGCCAGCAAAATAAGCATGGGCGGCCGCATCATGAAAACATCCTTCAACGCCTTGTATTGTCACTCTTTTCTTCATCTTTTGTTTTTATATACCAATAAAAAATCCCGCTCAATGGCGGGATTCAATTATGATTTCAAATTTTTGCTAATTCAAATGCATATCGTCCCGCCTTTATTTTTGTGGAAAATAAAAGTAAAAGCTAAAGTAATATGCAAAGAAATTGCGATTCATTAATTATCTTTTTTCTGATTGCAAAATTAGTCATTCTCTTTTAAATTGCAAGTATTTTTCCTATTTTTCTTGCAATTTTTTATTCCTTGCGCAAGTTTTGCGATAATAGGCATTCACAATCTTCTGATAAACAAGTTGTTGGATTTTGCATAATTATTTGAATTTTATTTAATGCCATCTTTAAGGGAGGTAGGCGCCGCCTCGAGGATAAGACAGGCGTCGCCTCGGAATTGCAAAATCAAACAAGTTTGTTTTGCACTTCGCTCGGCTTGCACTATCTTTGCAAAATAAACGGAAAAAAGGTTATTCTAATGAAGAATAAATTTAAGGAATACAACGGTTTTAACCTCTCCGATATCAATAAAGAGGTGCTTGAGAAATGGGACGCAGAAAGCGTTTTCGCAGAAAGTATGAAAATCCGCGAAGGCCATCCTTCGTTTGTGTTTTATGAAGGTCCGCCTTCGGCAAATGGTATGCCTGGCATTCACCACGTAATGGCTCGTACCATTAAGGACTTGTTCTGCCGCTACAAAACGATGAAGGGTTTCCACGTAAAGCGCAAAGCCGGTTGGGACACCCACGGGCTTCCTGTGGAACTTGGTGTAGAGAAGTCGCTTGGCATTACAAAAGAGGACATCGGCAAGAAGATTTCCGTAGACGACTACAATACTGCATGCCGCCGCGAAGTGATGAAATACACTAAGGAATGGGAAGACCTTACCCACAAGATGGGTTATTGGGTCGACACCAAGGATCCTTATATCACCTACGACAACCGCTATATGGAATCCGTATGGTGGTTGTTGCAACAACTCTACAAAAAAGGCTACCTATATAAAGGTTATACAATCCAACCATACTCACCAGCAGCAGGTACTGGTTTGAGTTCGCACGAACTTAACCAACCCGGTTGCTACCGCGACGTGAAGGACACCACATGTGTGGCTCAGTTCCGCATCAAGAACCCACGCCCAGAGATGGAGCAATGGGGCACACCAGTGTTCCTTGCATGGACGACCACCCCTTGGACATTACCTTCCAACACTGCGCTCTGCGTTGGTCCTAAGATTGAATATGTAGCCGTGCAGAGTTACAATGCCTACAATGGCGAGAAAATCACAGCCATCGTGGCTAAACCATTGCTCTACCACCACTTCAACCAAAAAGCAGAGGGCATCGCCCTTGAAGACTATAAGGCTGGCGACAAACTTGTTCCGTTTAAGGTAGTTGCCGAGTACAAAGGTCCGGATTTGGTAGGAATGGAATATGAGCAACTCTTCCCATGGGTTAAACCTGTAGAGATGGACAACGACGGCAACTTCAAGGACGCTTCCGCAAAGGCCTTCCGAGTAATTTCGGGCGACTATGTAACCACGGAAGACGGTACTGGTATCGTCCACATTGCGCCTACTTTCGGTGCCGACGATGCTTTTGTGGCACGTGCCGCTGGCATTCCTTCTCTGTTTATGATAAACAAGAAAGGCGAAACTCGCCCAATGGTCGACCTGACTGGCAAATTCTATATGCTCGATGAACTCGATCCTCGATTTGTTGAAGAATGCGTCGACGTTGAGGTCTACAAGAACTATCAAGGTGCTTGGGTTAAGAATGCCTATGACCCGCAGTTCAATGTAGGCGGAAAATACGACGAGAAAGCAGCCGCAGCCGCAGAGAATCTCGACATCCGTCTTTGCATGGAGATGAAACAGGTTGGCAAAGTGTTTAAGATTGAGAAGCACGTGCACAACTATCCGCACTGCTGGCGCACTGACAAACCAGTGCTCTACTACCCTCTCGACAGTTGGTTTATCCGCACCACCGCATCGCGCGACCGCTTGATTGAACTCAACAACACTATCAACTGGAAACCGCAGTCTACTGGTTCTGGCCGTTTCGGCAAATGGCTTGAAAACCTTAACGACTGGAACCTCTCCCGTAGCCGCTATTGGGGCACGCCGCTTCCAATTTGGCGCACAGAGGACGGCGACGAAGAAAAGTGCATCGGCAGCGTTGAGGAACTTTATAATGAAATCGAAAAAGCCGTAGCCGCAGGCGTAATGCAAAGCAACCCATACAAAGACAAGGGTTTTGTGCCAGGCGACTACAGTGCTGAGAACTACGATAAGATTGACCTCCATCGTCCATATGTCGACGATATCAAGTTAGTGGCAAGCAACGGCAAACCAATGCGCCGCGAGCTCGACCTTATCGACGTTTGGTTTGACTCAGGCTCAATGCCTTACGCTCAAATCCACTATCCATTTGAAAACAAGGAGGCATTCGACAACCGCGAACTCTACCCAGCCGACTTCATCGCAGAAGGCGTTGACCAAACACGTGGCTGGTTCTTCACGCTCCATGCCATCGCTGGTATGGTGTTCGACACGAAGGCTTACAAATCCGTTATTTCCAACGGCCTCGTGCTCGACAAGAACGGCAACAAGATGAGTAAGCGCCTCGGCAATGCCGTTGACCCATTTGGTGCAATCGAGAAATACGGAACAGACCCATTGCGCTGGTACATGATTTCCAACTCTTCGCCTTGGGACAACTTGAAATTTGACACAGCAGGTGTAGAAGAAGTTAGCCGCAAATTCTTCGGCACTCTCTACAACACATATTCGTTCTTCGCGCTCTATGCCAACGTTGACGGATTTGACAACTCCGCAGCACAGATTCCTGTGGAGAAACGTCCGGAAATCGACCGTTGGATCATTTCACTCCTCAACACATTGGTTAAGGAAGTGGAGGCCGACCTCGACGACTATGAGCCAACGAAGGCGGCACGCGCAATCTCCGACTTTGTAGGCGACAACCTCAGCAACTGGTATGTGCGCTTGAACCGCAAACGTTTCTGGGGCGGCGAAATGAACGACGACAAGCTGTCGGCTTACCAAACATTGTTTACCTGCCTCAAGACCGTGGCATTGCTCGTTGCGCCAGTTGCACCGTTCTTTGCCGACCGTCTCTACACCGACTTGACTGCAGCCACCACAGGCAAAACAACCTCTGTGCACTTGGCTGATTTCCCGACAGTCGACGAATCGGTCATCGACAAGACTCTCGAAACCGAGATGAAGATGGCTCAGGACATCACTTCGATGGTGCTCGCACTCCGCCGCAAGGCCAACTTGAAAGTTCGCCAACCATTGGCAATGATCATGGTGCCAGTGATGAGCGAAGCACAAAAGGCAAGCATCGAGGCAATGAGCGCTCTCATCAAGAATGAGGTCAACGTGAAGGAAATCAAGTTTGTAAGCAACGAAGAAGGCGTTCTTGTTAAGAAGGTTAAACCCGACTTCAAGAAACTAGGCCCGAAGTACGGCAAAATTATGAAACTCCTTGCGGCACAAATCACATCAATGTCGCAAAAGGACATCATTGAATTTGAGAAACAGGGAAGTTTCACATTCAACGTCAACGGCGAGGACGCTACAGTAGAACTCAGCGACGTGGAAGTAATCTCTGAGGACATCCCTGGATGGCTCGTTGCCAACGAGGGCTCGCTCACCGTGGCTCTCGACATCACTGTAAGCGATGAGTTACGCCGCGAGGGCATCGCCCGCGAACTTGTGAACCGCATCCAAAACATCCGCAAGAACAGCGGGTTTGAGATAACAGACAAGATTGACGTGGTTATCACTCCTAACGAAGCGACCGATGAGGCTGTTAAGGAATATTCCGACTACATCGCCCGTCAGGTGCTCGCCGAGAGCATAACCATCGACGAAATTGCAGAGGCCGACCGCAAGGAACTCGACATGGATGAGTATCCTGACTTGTTTGCTTCTGTAAAAATCCACAAATAAGTAATAACCAAAATTTAACTGACTATGGCTGAGAAAACACGCTATTCCGATGCAGAATTGCAAGAATTCAAAGAAATTATTCTTGCAAAACTTGAGAAGGCATATAGGGACTACGAACAGTTGAAAAACGAGGTGACCAACTCCGACGGCAACGACTGCGCTGACACGTCGCCAACATTCAAAGTGCTCGAAGAAGGTGCCAACACTCTCAACAAAGAAGAATCGGGACGTTTGGCTCAACGCCAGATGAAGTTTATTCAGCACCTAAAGGCCGCTTTGGTGAGAATTGAGAATAAGACCTACGGCATCTGCCGCGAAACGGGAAAACTCATTCCAAAGGAGCGCCTCAAGGCAGTGCCCCATGCCACACTGAGCATCGAGGGCAAGCAACAGGAAAACTTAAAAAAGAAGTAATTTCTATTGATGCAAAACAAGAAAATTTCTAATGGTACGTTGGCGGCAATTATAGTCCTTGCGATTATAGTTGCCGACCAACTTCTTAAAATCTGGATAAAGACGTCGTTCCGCTTAGGCGAGTCGTTGGTTTTCACCAACTGGGCAGAACTCTATTTCATCGAGAATCCAGGAATGGCATTTGGCATCGAATTGGGCGGCAAATTGTTTCTCTCAATCTTCCGCATAATCGCTTCGGTGGCATTGGTCTATTTCTTGATTAAGATACGTCATCGGGAAGACTACCCAAAAGGATTTATCGTTTGCCTGTCAATGATTACGGCAGGTGCCATTGGCAACGTAATCGACGGCATGTTCTACGGACTGATTTTCAGCGAGTCGACCCCGTTCACGGTTGCAACGATGTTTCCCGACGGAGGCGGCTACGGCACATTCCTGCACGGACTGGTTGTGGACATGTTCCACTTTCCGCTAATTGAAGGCACATGGCCCGATTGGGTGCCTGGCGTTGGGGGAACGGATTTTGAGTTCTTCCGTCCAGTGTTTAATGTGGCTGACGCGGCAATCTCGGTAGGCATTATCGTGCTGATATTCTTTTACTCAAAATATCTGTCGTTCGGCAACGGGCAAAAGGAAGAACCAGCCGACGATAAAACCATTGACAAAGAATAAAGAGTGATGAAAAACTGCTTGCATTTGATTTGCATTCTCTCGGCTCTGCTACTTGCCTCTTGCTCTAAAACCCCTAAGGGGATAATTTCGGAAAGCAATATGGCAGAACTTCTTGCCGACATGAGCGAAGGCGACGCCGTGGTTGAACTCAACCGCGACGCATACGCCAATGAGGATGCCCGCAAAGCGCTCAAGCAGTCGATTCTGCTGAAGCACGGCTACACGCAGGAGGATTTCGAGAAATCGCTGATGTGGTACGGACACAATCTCGACATCTACGATGAGGTCTACGAAGACGCCATCACAATCCTCGAGCAGCGTCAGCGCGATGCAAAGAAAGAAGCCAAGGCTGCGGGCGAAAAACTAATCGCTGCGGGCGACAGTGTGGACATTTGGCAGTTGTCGCACTCATTGATGTTCGACCGACGCCAAAACGGAGAAACCGTGCAGTTGGATTTCTCATTCAACTCCGACTCCGAGATGCGCAAGGGCGACCGCTACGAGTGGCGCATGTACATTGTCAACTCAAAGAATGCCGCGCACCTGCTTCTTGGCGTTGACTACACCGACGGCACAACTGAATATCAAACACTCAGCCTGATGCCGGAGAGCACCTCTCCTATCGTGCTGCAAACCGATTCCACGCGCGCGCCAAAACGCGTCTACGGCTATCTCGACTACCGCATGGCTGTTGAAAGTTCGGTGATTGTCGACAAGATTTCCTTGTCGCGCTCACGCTTGCGTTCGGAGATTTACAACCAGCATCCGTTCCAACGCACGCAAAAGAATTGACATGCGACTTCTTGCCCCTTTCACGGTCTACAACGGTGCAGTTTATAAGTTGCACCTCTTTGAGACAACCAACGGCATCGTAAGCCACAAGCCAGTTGAGGAGGAAACGGCATATACGCTCTATGTTCAGGGCATCGCAATCATTGCCGACAATGCGCTGGACACTCCATTGCTCAACGAGATTATCCGACAGAAGCAAGCCAACGGTGCTGACTTGCAAGAAATCAGCAAAGCGATTGCCAAAGAGGTCGCGACCGAAGGCAGTGCAATATACGTTGCCAATTTCCCGTTTGTAGCCATCCAAAGAATTGAAGAATAGCGAGACGAAAGGTGCAACTCTTATTTACACAAGATTTTATATATTTGCAACGTGAATTACGGAGATACAAATAAATCAATATTTCGCAGAATAGACATTCCTGTTCTCGTCATATATTTCTTGCTCGTAATTGCTGGCGCGATAAGCATATATGCAGCAAGTTACGACTTCGACAACGCGAGCATGCTCGACTTCTCGGAGTTTTCGGGCAAGCAATTCTGCTGGATCGGATTGTCGTCGTTGCTTGGTGTGGTCATATTGTTGGTAGACAATTGGTTTTTCGACACTTACGCCTACCCCATCTATGCCGGCATATTACTACTACTATTGGTCACCATCTTCATAGCGCCCGACGTCAAAGGGTCGCATTCATGGATTGTGCTCGGGCCAGTGAGTCTGCAACCTGCCGAGTTTGCCAAATTTGCCACGGCGTTGGCACTCGCCAAACTCTTCAGTTCCTATAATTTTTCCCTCAATGCAAAATTCAGCAACTACCTGAAAGCCGCCGCCATCATAATGGCGCCGATACTGCTGATCATTTGCCAAAAAGAAACGGGGTCGGCATTGGTGTTTACTTCGCTTATATTCGTGCTCTATCGCGAAGGAATGAGCGGTCTGATACTTTTTGCAGGCTTGTGCGCCATCGTGATTTTTGTGGTTGCGCTGAAATATTCAAGCATCGTAATTTTAGGCATTCCTGGGGGCGAGTTTATCGTGATGGCACTGATACTGCTGATGATTCTCGGGATGGTGGTGTTCTACTGCAAATCGGCAGTTGTGACGCGCAACATTTTCTTTATCTACCTTGGATGCGGACTCATCTACACCATACTTTATTTCTGCGGCATCGACCTCAGCGGCCGCTGGTTGATGATTGGCACACTCTCCATCACCGTAGGCTATCTGCTGTGGGAAATGCTTAAGCGAGAAGCACGCAAAATTTTGCTTGTCATCTCTTTTGCGTTGGCATCGGTGGTGTTTCTCTTTTCCGTCAACTACGTGTTTACCGACATCCTTGCGGCTCACCAGCAGATGCGCATCAAGGTGGCTTTAGGCATTGTCGACGACCTTCGTGGCTACGGCTACAACGTAAACCAGTCGAAGATTGCCATCGGCTCGGGCGGCATCACCGGCAAGGGCTTTCTCAATGGTACCCAAACAAAACTGAAATATGTGCCTGAGCAGCACACAGACTTCATCTTCTGCACCATCGGCGAAGAGGAAGGCTTCATCGGCTCGGCAGCCGTAATTGCAGCATTCCTGTTTCTCGTGCTCCGCACAATACGCATTGCCGAGCGCCAGCACAACGCCTTCGGCAGAGTCTACGCCTACTGCGTCGCTTCGTATTTCATCTTCCATATAGGCATCAACATCGGCATGGTAATAGGCCTATGCCCCGTCATAGGCATCCCGCTACCGTTCTTCAGTTATGGCGGTTCATCGCTATGGGGATTTACATTCCTTATCTTCACATTGCTGAAAATCGATGCATGCCGCGACAACAGATAAAATCACACAACCTATGACAGAGAAAGAAAAATGCCAACAGGGGCTCTTCTACGATGCAAACTACGACCCCGAACTGCTCGCCGAGCGCCAGGCTTGTTGCGAGGCTTTGTATGATTTCAACGCTTTGCGCCCGTCGCAAGAGGCAGAGCGGAAGGAATTGCTCCGCAAGATTTTGGGCGCTACCCGAAACAATCTGACGATAGTTTCACCATTCTTCTGCGACTACGGCTACAACGTCGAAGTGGGCGAAAATTTCTTCGCCAACACCAACTGCGTGATTCTCGACGAAGCCAAAGTGAAGTTTGGCGACAATGTGTTTATCGGGCCAAACTGCAGCTTCTACACTGCCGAACATCCTCTCGACGCTGAGCGTCGCAACAAAGGTCTTGAGAAGGCGTCACCCATCACGATTGGCGACAACGTGTGGCTTGGAGGCAACGTGACCGTTCTGCCAGGAGTGACAATAGGCAGCAACACAGTAATCGGAGCAGGCAGCGTCGTTGTGCGCAACATCCCCGACGGTGTAGTGGCCGTAGGCAACCCTTGCCGTGTCGTAAAAAATATAGAAAAATAATCTTATTGCTATCCCTTATAGCGCAACACGGATAGTGTTGGCACCAATCTTAACGAGATAGATGCCGTGAGTGCCAATGCGCAACTCGTGGGTGCCGGCATTTAAGGTGGTTGTAGAGATGGCTTGACCGAGAATGGTCAGCACGGTAACCGTGGTGCGCTCCTGATTGCGGACAATCAGAGCCCCCGAACGGGTAAATACCTCAATGCCCTCATCGGCACGGGGTGTGTTGACAAGAGTGGAAGCGTTGGTCACGACCGATTCGCGCCACGCATAGCGTGTTTGCGCAATAATTGGCTGAATGCCAAAAGCGAGAGTCAGTAATATGATAAAAATCAGCCGTTTCAACATCATTCCTTTATATCCATCTGCAAAGTTACTCCAAAATAGCCTCAACGGCAACAATCTTCCGCCCTTTTTGAGAATTTCACATCGAAATACAATGACATAAACGCCACAACACCCTACTCTATGTAACCTTCCTGCTCATATCCGCGACGATAATGATTTATCATATCAACAATTGTACAAACTCTGATATAAAGCGAAGAGTCGACCAAGCCAGGTCGGCTCTTTCTTTTTTTCAGCCCTATTTGCGATAACTTGCGTTTTTGAAAACTATCACGGTTGCCATCTCGTTGAGACGGTCGGCGATGCGGTCGCCATACTTGCTCCGGATTTCCGACGGCATGAGGTTGGTGGAAATCATCGTGGGCATCTGCTCGTCGTAGCGATACTCCAAAAGGTCGACAATCGGATTCATCATATTGCCGAAACTCATCACCTCCATAGGCTCGCGCCCCATATCCTCAACCGCCACGCGACGGTATTCACACATCTTGCGGTAGCCGCCATAGTCGGCCTGCGCCTCCCTCACGATTTGCTTGGCATCGAGGATGGCGAGTCCACTGCCGTCGAGCCAGTTAACCACCGATTGCAACGCGCGCAGCATCGTGGTCTTTCCGTTGCCATAGAGTCCGCAGAGCATCAGCCACGGCTTCGGCATCTCGGCGGTCAGCGCTTCAGCCGTGCGTCTGATGTTTGCCTTCGTGGCTTCGTCGAGCCTCATGTCGCGGCGGCGGTACTCCACCTCGGCGCAATAGGCAGCAGTCAGCGCATCGGTGGCTTGCGCCACAGTCAGCGGCAGCCTAAAAACACCCTTCGTAGTCTTCTGGGCAAGTAGCCGCTGTTTCAGTCCTTCTACGTTTATCCTTGTCGTCTCGCTTATCTTGTTTGCCATAGTCATTGATTTTTCGGTTATCGTAATTTCCTTCTATTATTTTTGAAAAGTTATCGGGGAGCATCAGCCAGTCGAAACTTGCTATCCAACCGCGGTCGTTGCGCCCGTTCAGGAAGTCGGACACCACCGCCCTGGCGAGCATTTCCTTCACTGCGTCGGCGCCGTGTTCACGCATTCGCGCCATGATGTGCGCGCGCCGCTTGCCGCTTGCCCCTCGGATTTTCACCATTGTGGAGCGGTTACTCTCCACCTCCGAATTCCAAAACTCAACAATCTCATTAATTTCTTTTGACGCAAACGGGTCGGACTTGTCCGACAAACTTTCCGCAGGAAAGTCACAACTATTTTTCTTTAGTGTTTTCTTTTTATTATTATTATCATTATCATTTTCATTATCATTTACATTGTCATTAACATTATCATTAGGGGTTTCGTTGGGGTTTGTTTGGGGTTCCATTGGGATTTTTCGCTTTCTTGGTCTGCCTCCTAAATGTCCGGATTCACTACCCTTGCACCCATTGACATAGCGCTTTGTGTTGGCATCCAACTGCGGCTTCACAAGTAGCCAAATAACCTTTGCAACGCCCGTAAGTTCCGGCTCAACGCCGTCGAGCGAATAGTCGGCAATGGCCTCGTGAATCTGCAATCGCATCTTGGCAGGCAACTCCCGCAGCGCGTCGCGAAACGAGCGGTAGAACACGAATGACTCTCTTTCCATAATTTCTTGTTGTTTTTGCATGGTTTAAAAAATTCTCTTTGCAGCGACATTTCCGCTTGCACAGTGCAAAGATATGTCCCCACCGCCCCCGCTCTCGCTTTTTAGAGAAACCCTATCGCACAAAAGAGAGATTGCGCAAAAAGAAACTGTGCCGCAGGGTTAATTGCAACACAGTTCAATTTTAAGGGGTTATTGTTATTTTTAGGAAATCGTTATTTCTTTTCGGATTTTACGATTTCATAACTGATGGCGTTGAGATGATAGAACGACAAGTATGCCTTGCCCTCTTTGGCTTGACGCTCGGCAATCTTGGTGCGATAGTCTTTCATACGAGCAGCAAAAGTGTTGATTTCGGCTTGACCTTGAGCGGCTTTTTCCGACTCGCAGCCAACCTCAACGTTCTCGCCATGCACCTCTTCCACCTTAGCATAGTCTGCTTCCATCTTCTGCACTGCAGCCTCGTCGATGCGGTCTTCTACAAGCACACCTTTAACTTGCAGCACTTTGTGGATTGACTCTTTTGGAAATGCGCCAAATGTGGAGCCGGCAGCCTCGGCACGGAGCAGACGGTCGGCCTTGGCACTTGCAAGGAATGCCTTACGTCCGCCATGTTTGCACAGGTGTGAGCACTCACCTTCAATCACGATTGTGTCGCCGACATATTTTTCGGCGTTGTCGAGCACATTGTCGACTGTCAGCGCTTCGTCCTGGATGTCGACTTTCTCACTTGATGTTTTTGAACTGCAGCCAAACAATGCAACGCACAATACGGCAGCAAGGGCAATGATTGATTTTTTCATATTATTCTATTTTTTATTGATAAACAAAAGAAGTGGGATAAACACGAAGACGCCAAACAGAAGCGTTGCGATTCCCCCTGAGATTGCCACCTTGCGGCAACGGCGATAGGCCACGGCGAACGCCACGGCAAGAACGACATTCAAAATCAGGAATGTGCAACCCTCAGGCCATCCGATGCGAGGCTGCACAAACTGGTCGGTCATCGAGGTGAACGACAGTGTGAATGGGAAAACATAGTTCGACACCGCCTCAAAGCGCGACTTCTCAATCTGCTCTTGGTATTTGCCAAGGAGAGAGAAATCGGAGTTGTCGATGGCATACGACGTTACTGTGTTGTCGTCCGTGATGTTTACCATCCAGTTGAACACGTTGGCCATAATTACCACTTTCTCCGTTTCCGGATTCCACTTTATCGGGAGTTTGCGCATCTGATAGGTCGACGCTTCAAGCATATACATGTTGCAGTCGGCATCAGTCACGATGCCGAGGAAGCGGTGGTCGGCATTTTCGGTGACGAAGACATGTTTCACGTCGATTCCCTTGGCTGCATCTACTCGATGTACATACGGGCGTCCCACCTGCATCTTAACGTGGAACAATTGATGCTTGGCATCAGCCATCAGATAGCCCTCATCGTAGGGTTTCTTCGAAGTGATGTTTGCCGCAAGCGTTGATGCCGGGAACGAGAATCCTTCCTCCTTCATCATTTTCGTGAATCGTGCGCTACGCTCGGGCAACACCTTGTTTGTTTCCATATCCACGAATTCGATGCCATCAGCGTTCATGCGAAACACCTCCGTAGCGTCTTCGAGTTCAAGGCGCTCAGGCATTGACTCCATCATCATGCTGACCTTGGCGCCAATCTTGTTAATCTCTCGCGGATTGTTGACAAACACCCACGCGTTTTCGCGGAATATCTTTACCGAAACCTCCTTGCCACAAACCGAGTCGGGCAATTCGTCCTTGCCCGCCAACAAAGTGTAGAACACCTGCGGAAGCAACTTGTCGCGCTCGTTTTTGGTGAGTTTCTTATACTCGCTGCCATCAGGATTCAGTTCAAGGTAATGCTGCTTGTGGTCGTCGTCGCTTCGAGAAAGTACAAACTTTTTGTCCGTAGGACTAAAGTAGACCAGCGAAGCCTTAGTGTTAGTAGGCAGCACAAAATTAGCCAGCCAAGGCAAGAACCACGCCAACACCACCGTTGACAAAACAATCAAAAATATGTTGCTCAACTTTTTCATCTTAATCCTGACGGCCCTCCTTAAACCGATAAACTGCCCTGTAGACCAACAGCGCGCACAACAATGCAACAATTAAGAACAGCACCAAGACACCGTTATAGGCCTCTGGCGACTCAATCAGATAGAATAGCGACACAAAGCCGATGCCTATCAGCGCCAATGCCACTTTCTGCAATCGGCATCCCTCGATGCAAATCGAAGTGGTGAAGAAATAGGCGGCAATTCCGCTCAGAAACCACGGAAGCATGGTCAGCACCACGCGCGACACCAGTTCGGGAACGAGTATCTTCGTATCGTAGACAGCCACAAGGATTGTTGTGGCAGCCGCAATCACGACAAACTCCACAAGGCCAATCGCCATCATTGCCAGAATCATTTTGTTTTGAGGATAAGGCAGATGAAGAGTCAACTTGAAACGCTTCTGCACCATCTCAGGGAGCATCTGCGCCAAACCCAGACCTACGCCAACAACAAGTGGCACAAACATCAGATGCGACACAAACATGTTGTCCTTCAGCAGCATTATCTGCCAAATGTGGTCCACCCCCTTCAGCGTAGCCACACGATTCATACTCAGCACATCGAACGCTGCGATGCACAAAGACAAGACGAGTCCAATGAGGAACACGCCCCTCGTCTTAAGCCATTCTTTATAGATAATTGCCTTAAGCATAATTCAATCAATACTTTCCAGTTAAACCAATAAATACGTCTTCCAGCGACAACGACTCTTTCTTGAGGTCAGTGTAACCGATATGTTTCTCATCAAGAATAGCAGCCATCGTTTCCTCCGACTCAAAACTGTATGCTTCGCACTGTTTACGGATTACCGACGGGCTGTAGATGCGGTTATCGCCTTTCAGTTGTGAGCAGTCGTCGGCCACAAAAGTGTAGCGGCTAAACGTGTCCATCAACTCCTTGACTGGCTTCTGCACAAGGATTTTGCCATAATCAAGAATGATGCAGTCGTCCACGAGGCGTTCCATGTCCTGAATAATGTGCGAGGTCATAAACACCGTCTTGTTTTCCGCCTTTGCATATTCGCGGAGGTAGTCAGTGAACAGACGGCGATAACCAGGGTCCAAGCCAAGCGAGAAGTCGTCGAGCACAAGCAAGTCGGCATTCTGCGCCAGGATCAAGCCTAAAGCCACTTGCGAGCGTTGTCCGCACGACATGCTCGAGAGTTTTTGGTTGGGCGTTACCTTCAACTTCGCCATCAGTTCATAGTAGGCAGCCTTGTTCCACTTAGGATAGAACTTGGAATAGAATTTTTCGATTTGCCCAATTGTCATGAAGGCATACTGCACATGACCCTCAAGCAGCAACGCGATTCGGGCGCGTGTTGCTGGCGACAAACTCGTGATGTTTTCGCCGAATATCCGACATTCACCCTTTTGCGGGCGAAGATATCCCATGAGGATATTTATTGTCGTTGTTTTTCCTGTACCGTTTTTACCCAAAAGGCCCAAAATCCGCCCTTTCGGCACTTCAAACGATAGATTTTCGTAGATAACTCGTCCATTGCCATAGCGTTGCGACAAATTTCTAACCGAAATTACATTTTCAACCATTTGCTTCTGACGTTTAACTTCTGTGTTACACTAGCGACTGCACCACGCAAATTCCGTCCTGTTGCCGATTATGCAAGGTGCAATCAATTTCTACAAAAATAGTATAAACAAAAGTAACTACAAACAGTTTCCAATGGCAATTTTGATTTTAATGCAAAAGATTTGCTTAAGGCATTAAACCATTGGGCAAGACTTATGGGTTGCTGATAGTGTTATGTCGTAGGCTGAATATGTGGCAAAAACTGTAGCAGTGGCAATTACGCACCAAATGGCAACGTTGCCATAGTCCGCCATAAAGTTTGCCGCGCCAGCCCATTCACCCGCCAGGCGGCCAAGCGCAGCGGAGAGATAAGGGAAGCAGAGCGTAAAGACAACTCCGGCAACAAACCCCACACAGGCAGCAATGCAGATTGCCAATTTGGTTCGGCGTCGGCGCGCTTCGGCATATTGCTTTATCATCTCAACAGCCTCCATCTTGCGCTTGAGTTGAGTCATAAAGACACTGTCCGGCCCCAACGCGGGATTGAATTCCGAGAAAAGCGATGTGAGTTGTTTATCGTTGTCCATAACTAATCATTTAACAAGTCCTTCAAATGTTGTCTGCCCCGTGAGAGTTGAGCCTTTACGGCATCAACCGAGGAATTGGTGATTTCTGCAATTTCGTTTATCGCATAGCCCTGCATATAGTGCAGCAAAATCGCAGTACGCTCCTTGACCGACAATCGGTCGAGCGCGAGATACAGGTGCTGATAGCGGAACGCCTCGTCGGCGGCATCTGAGCCTGGTATCTGAACGGCTTCCGAAAGAGTGCCCGATTGCCGTTGGACGCGGCAGTGGCTGAGGAAAGCATTGTAGGCGATGCGGTAAATCCAAGTGGAGAACTTGCTGTCCTCACGGAATCCGTCGCACGAGAGATAGGCTTTGAGGAATGCCTCCTGGGCGATGTCGTCGGCCAAGGCACTGTCACCGCAGCAGAGAGCAGTCAGGAAGCGGCGCACCGCCCTCTGGTTGCTCTCAACGTGCTTGATGAATTGCTGCCGGTCCATTGTGGATTATTCGTTGTCTTTTTCCGACTTACGATAGATGAAGTAGACCACGAGATAAGCCAAACCGATGGCCAAGAAACCGCAACCGAAAATCAAGAGGGTGATAAACGTCCCGGCAACATTTTCTGGATCCATCGTCTGCGCAACGGAAGGGATGCGCAACACCAAGGCAACAACCACAGCGGCAATGCCGAGAAACGTGAAGATACACCCGCGGAGAAGCCGAGTTTGAAGAAGCGGTTGCGGATTTTGCTGCTTGCCGAACAATCCAACAAATTCATCGGCATTGAAGTTTGGATTATTTTCCATAGCCTTGAGTATTATCTCTGCTTTTTTGTTGTCCTTGTTTTTAGCAGTTCGGAATATAATGGTAACAATCCAAACAGGGAGTACCACACAAATGCCAATCGGAATCAATGCCTTAAAAAATTCATTAAAAAAGAAATCCATAATTTTTTCTATTTATAAAGTTACTAAATTTTGTTCGTTATTTTGAGAATTCTCGACTGTTAGACGCAACCGCATCTCAAAAGGTGACACGCAATCCGATATTTTTTCCGCAAAAAGCGCAGTGCGCTGCGACACAAGTGGGTATCTCTGCAATTTTTTAAAATGAATGCGCAGGTTGAGTTGCCAAAACGCCAAGGCAAAGACCGCAATCGCCGCCCCCGCAATGCCGATGCCAGCAATGGAGATATGGGTGCACACAAGTCCGCCGATGAGAGCGCCGCTACCAATGCCGAGATTGAAAATGCCCGAGAAAATCGACATTGCCACCGACGTTGCTGCAGGAGGCGCAATGTTGATGATTTCCGACTGCATGGCCACGTTGAATGCCGTAACCGCAGCGCCCCACAGCACCAATGTGGCAACAACCATTGTTGCGCTGCACGAGGCTGGCCACAAGAGAGCTAGACAAAGAGCCACGATGGTTAGCGTGACGGTAAGGAACGGATAACGCCACTTGCCAATATAGTATTTTGAAAACATCAGACTTCCCACAATGCCGGCGCCGCCGAAAATCATAAGAGCCGATGTGACCAATCCGTCGGGCATCATTGCAATCTGCTTGAGGAAAGGCTCGATATAACTGTAGCCAGTATAGTAGGCCGTGGCAAAAGCCAGCGAGAGGATGAAGATTCCCGTTAGGCAGCGGTTGCGCAACAGCGACGGGAGTTGGCTGAAGGAGAATCCGCCCTCGCTCTGCACCTTCGGCAAGGTCAGTGCAAGATAAATCAGCGTAAGAAACGAAACGATGCCGATGCTGAGGAACGTCATTCGCCAACCCACATGCAGTCCGATGACGCGACCCAGCGGCAAGCCGAAAATCATTGCAACTGATGTGCCGGTAACAATCATGCTCAACGCCATTTGGCGGCGATTCTCTGGCACAATCCTCACGGCAATGGGCGACACAATGGACCAAAAAATGGAGTGCGAGCAAGCCACACCGATACGCGATGCCATCAGCATGCCGTAACTTGTCGACATAAACGACATTGCCTGAAACACCGAAAACAGCCCTACCACCCACAACATGAGATTGCGGAGGTTCATCCGCGAGGTGACCACCATCAGCGGCAACGACAGCAACATCACCATCCACGCATAGACAGAGATGAGCATACCCGCGTCGGCTTCAGTGATTCGAAAGTCCTTGGCAATGTCGGTGAGCAAACCGATTGGCACAAATTCTGAGGTGTTGAACACAAAAGCCGAAAGCGTGAGTCCAACGAGCGGCAACAAGCCGCCCTTCGAGTTATCTTTTGACATATACCACAATCAGTTTACCCTATTTTTCACCTCTTCGCCTTCTACAAACTGGCGCACATTTTCGGTAGCGATAGTCATCAGGCGGCCGCGGGCTTCAAAGGTAGCCCATGCAATGTGGGGAGTGAGATAGCAATTAGGAGCAGAGAGAAGCGGATTGTCGGCCGCAGGAGGCTCAGCACTGAGCACATCGGCGCAGAAGGCGGCAATGCGTCCTGCCGTCAGCGCCTCTGCCATATCCTGCTCGTTGACCAACGGGCCACGGCCAGTGTTGACCACAATGGCTGTGCGCTTCATCTTTGAGATGGTGTCGGCGTTGACAAGATTTTTTGTGGAGTCGGTCAGCGGGCAATGAAGAGTGACTATATCAGCGGCGGCCAGCACCTCATCGAGGCTGCCGCGGCGTATGCCATCGGGAAGCGACTCCTGACTCTTCGACGTCAGCGCAACCACCTTCATGCCAAATGCCAGTGCAATGCGCGCCGTAGCCATACCGATGTTTCCGAGGCCGACCACGCCTAATGTTTTCCCGGCAAGTTCAGTTGTGGGAGTATTCCAATAGCAGAAATCCTGGCATTGCGACCACTTACCATCGGCAATCTCCTTAGCATAAACCGCCACCGACTGCGTGATGTTAAGAATGTGGGCAAACACCATCTGCGCCACCGACAAAGTGCTGTATGCCGGAATGTTGGCAACTATCACACCTTGCTTCGCAGCCGCTACAGTGTCGACAATGTTGAAGCCCGTAGCAAGAACACATATAAACTTGAGTCTCGGCAGTTTCGCGAGAGTCTGCGCCGAGAACGGCACCTTGTTGGTAAGCACAATCTCCGCATCGGCAGCGCGCTCCAGAATCTGACTTTCCGCAGTGCGGTCGTAAATCGTGACCTCGCCAAGTGCCTTGATTGGCGCCCAGTCGAGGTCGTTATGGTTGAGAGAATATCCGTCTAAAATAGCAATTTTCATAGCGTTTTTTTTATGATTACATTGATATAACGGCAGAATGTCGAGTTTGTTTTGCAGTTTTCAGCAAAATGTGTTGTTCAATCAGTGATTTTGGTAACAATGGCAATGTCAAAGCGCAATAACTTTGCGACATGAAAATAAACAAGTTTGTGGCAATCGCGTTGGCTTTGGTTATGCCC
>CAVEIP010000029.1:0-12578 GCA_963615935.1 [Ruminococcus] lactaris
AAATTTTTTTACGATAATTTGTTGCGTAATGAAAATATGTATTAAATTTGCCGCAACTTAAAATCAATCATCGGAATGAAACCTGACTTATGAGTGATTAAATTAACCACAAGACATAAAAACCATTGAAGTCACGTGAATGGGCATTGATTGTTGAAAGTTACGAAATGAAAGTGAAACCACTTTAGTAATGACAAAAAGAAGCAGCAAGGACATGATGCTATTCAAATGATTTCGACGATAGATAAGATGTTACGAAGATTAGAAGACATAGTTACAGCATAACATAAAAAAATTACAAACTAATATTTTCAGAAATGTCAAATTTTCTAACTCCTCCGGCATTCAAGGACAAAATTGAAAGAGGTCCTGAAGCCGACGCAAAGTATGAACGCCTGCGCTGGCAAGTGTTTATCGGCATATTCATCGGATATGCTGGCTTCTACATTGTGCGCAAGAACTTCTCGATGGCCATCCCAGCCTTGGCGCCGTTCGGCTTTGAAAAAGGCGAACTCGGTATCGTGCTTTCGATGAACGCCATTGCGTATGGTTTCTCTAAATTCTTGATGGCATCTATCAGCGACCGCAGCGACGCGCGCAAGTTCCTCCCATTGGGCTTGATTTGCGCAGCGTTGTCAATGCTGTTTATGATTGTGCCTGTGCAATGGATTGGTGCCGAGCACAAAAACTGGGCAATCATCCTCATGGCAGCACTCAACTTCCTCGTAGGTTGGTTTAACGGTATGGGTTGGCCTCCGTGCGGACGCGTAATGACCCACTGGTTCTCCATCAAGGAGCGCGGCACATGGATGTCGTTCTGGAACTGCGCCCACAACGTCGGCGGTGCCCTCGTTGGCCCGATGTCTGTTTACGGTGCAATGTGGTTCGGCTCTTGGTTCTACGGCGCAGCAGAGGAATACTACTTCCTTATCGGTACTTACGCCTTCCCTGCAGCAACGGCAATCCTCATCGCTGTGTTGGCTTACTTGATGATTCGCGACACCCCACAATCGTGTGGTCTTCCTTCAATCGAAGAGTGGAGCGGCCACGCAAGCAGCACTTACAGCGCTAAGGCTGAAGAGGTGTTGACCACCAAGCAGATCTTCGCTACTGTGTTGAGCAACAAACTCCTTTGGTACATCGCATTCGCAAATGCATTCGTCTACATGGTGCGCTACGGATGTCTCGACTGGGCTCCTACAATCCTCACTGAGAAAGGCATAAACCTCAAGGACGCTGGTTGGGCATACTTCGCCTACGAAATTGCAGCCATCCCTGGCACAATCATCTGCGGATGGTTGAGCGACAAGGTGTTCCACGGCCGCCGCGCGTTGCCTACAATCCTGTTCATGGCTCTGATCATCGTAGCAATCTTCGTCTACATGTACAACCTCGACAACATCAACATAGTAATCGGATGCTTGATTGCTATCGGCTTCCTCATCTATGGTCCAGTGATGCTCATCGGCGTACAGGCACTCGACCTCGCACCGAAGAACGTTGCTGGTACAGCAGCCGGCCTCACTGGCTTCATGGGCTACGTGCTCGGTACTGCAGTGCTCGCCAACATCGTTATCGGTTACGTGGCAGAGAACTCAGGCTGGACAGCAACATTCTACTTGCTTATCGGTGCATGCTTGCTCTCGATTGCATTCATGGCACTCACCTACAAGCAAGAACAATATCTTGTTGAGCAAAAAAATAAATAATAGGTTATTTTGACGGCCAAGACAGGCACCGGAATCAGCCGGCGCCTGTCAACGCCTCAAGAAGCCGAAACGACTGAATTTAATCCTTTCATTTATAAAATTTTTTACTTCACTTATGAACAAACAGTTTGTAAAAATTGGCATGTTTGGCCTCGTTGCTGCATTTGCCATTTCATCGTGCTCTGACGAACAGCAGTTCGTAGACTACAACAAGCAAGCAAAGAAGATCGAGGTTCAGGTTTTGAACGACGACCTCGCTAAGGTACGCGACTATGTGCCTTTGTATGCAGTTATCGCACACCGCGGTAGTACATTCTGGACTCCTGAGGAGACTGAAGCATCTTGGCGTTGGGCCCGCGACATGGGCGCTGACTACCTGGAGAGCGACCTTCAGGGCACAAAGGACGGCGTGGTTCTTTCGCTCCACGACGACAACCTGAAGCGCACAACAAACATCCAGACAGTGTTCAGCGACCAAGTGCCTGCTACTCGTAAGGCATTCTATCGCTCGCTCACCTACGAAGATGGTACTCCCTGTAACTTCACTGAAGCAGATATCGAGACTCAATACAACAACGACCTCGGTAACTACTACAGCTACTATCCCCGCAACTACTACTATGCAGAGTTGCTTATGCTCGACGCAGGTTCTTGGTTCAACGAAGACAACCTTGAGCAGGCTCGCGAGTCATACGCATCTACCAACGACCCAATGCAGGAAACTCTCGCTGCTTGGCGCACTAACAAGAACGCACAGGTGGTCTACAGCAACGGCCTTTACATCAGCGCCCTTGCCGACCAAATCGCCTATGCTGAAGGCAAGATGCTTAACCGCGACGCAGAAGGCCGCCGTATCCTTCCTTACCACGTGAAAAACGAACTCAAAGGCAAGACCCTTCTCGAAATCTGCGGAACAGCTCCTACAACAGAAGTTGAAGGCACTACTTGGACTGCACAAAGCCGCTACATGGACTTCTTGGTTTACGACTTCTCAAACGCTTACGTAGCCGATCCTAAGGACAGCGGTAACCGTCCTGGTATCTACATCGAGTTCAAGGAAAGCTGGGCACAGCCTAAGGACATCGAGGCTCGCGTTTACAAAGAACTCGACAAATACGGCTGGAACATCATCACTAAACCTGCAACCAGCACCGAATTCTACAAAGACGGTAAAGTCAACGTAGGTAACACCAACGGTAAGGTTATCCTCCAAACATTCTCGTTCGACGCTGTTGACCGCGCCTACAAAGTGTTCAAAGGCCGCATCCCAATGTGCTACCTCCTCTGGACAGGCGATCCTGCTTACGCAACCGATATCGCATACGACACCCCAACTGGTGTAGCCGACTTCATCAAGTACATGCAAGACCACGGCTGCCACATCATCGGCCCGGCTATCTCTGGTGCACCTAACAACTATCCTGAAATGAACTGCCCATGGCAAGCCTACATGGTTCGCCGCGCCGGCATGATCAACCACCCATACTCGTTCGACTCTCAGGCTCAGATCACTAAATACATGGGCTACTGGAACTATGGCTGGTCGACAGAATTCGACGATTTGATGAAGGTTACAGTACCTAAGACCCTGTACAGCACATTCCCAGGCGAAAGCCAGACTTGGCCTATCTACATGGACGGCTGCTTCACCAACCACACTGAGATGAACCTCCAGTACATGCTTGACAACGGTATGCGCGGTAACGCCAAGTTGCCTAACCCATTCCACGCAGGTCAATTGTTCGACAACAGCCAGGCTCCTACAACTGTGCCTGACGCTAACGAGTTGCTCAACAATCTTGGCTACTAATCAATTCAAGGCTAACAGGAAAAGGAATTTCATTCTTAATTAATTAAACAGTACAAAACAATGAAAAATAAGAAATATATCCTCATGTCGGCTTTGGCTGTTATGGCCCTTTCTGCTACTGCACAGGACTTCGACAACAACCCGACTTTGAAAATCGACAACAAGGAGAAGAAAGTTAAGTTTACCGTCGGTGCCCGTTTCATGGCTGACGCTGCTTACTACAACACTGAGACTACTCCTTTGAAGAGCGGTGCTACTATCAGCGACGCACGTATCCGCACAAGCATGAGCTACGGCGAAAACTGGTACTTCTACGCTGACTTCGGCTTCGGTGGCGGCAAGTTCTCTCAAAAGAACATCTTCCTCCAGTATGCAACAAAGGGCGAGAAGGGTGGCACACACGCTGTTAAGGTTGGTTACTACAACGACCCTGCAGGAACAATGGCTCGCCAAACTTCCCTCGGTTCTTACCACTTCATCTCTCGTCCAGGTATGACAAACTCACTTGGCGAAGGTCGTGAACTCGGTATCACTTACAAATACTCTGACAATCACTGGTTGGCATACCAAGGTTTGTTCACCGAGAGCGCTTACAACCGTTTGGCTGCCGGCTACAACGGCGTTACATTGGCAGGCCGCTGGTTGTATCGCAACGCTGAAAAGAAAAACGACGCATTCCACGTTGGTGTGAGCGCTCGCTATTCTAAACTCGGCGGCGGCGAAGAGCAAACAACTAAGGGTTCTACAGTTTTGAAGAAGACTTACTCTTTGGGTCAGTCACTCGAAACTTACGTTGACGAAAACAACAAGTTCTGCAGCGCTACATTGCCTTGGGCTAACGAAGTGATCAACTTCGGTGTTGAAGCATTGTTGGTTAAGCCTAACTTCTTCGCACGCGCTGAGTATCAGCACAAGATCGTGACCAAACACCGCGATTCTTACAGCATCTTCATCGCAAACCAGGACAACATCGACGGTTGGGGCGACATCGACTTGTGGGAAACTGCAAACAGAATCCGCACTAACCACTTCAACGGTGCTTACGTTGAGTTGGGCTACAAGTTCTTCGGCAACGACTACACTTACGACAAGTTCAACGGTGTGATGAACGGTCTCAGCGGCAAGTCGCTCGAACTCGTTGCTCGTTTCAACTACACTGGCCTCAACGACCTCACTAAGGGTGAATACTACTCTGCAGGCCGCGACCAATACTATGCTGACGGCTACCTCGTAGACTGGCCTGCAACTGGCGCAACAAGCGTTGGCGGTGGCGACATCTACTCTACTACAATCGGTCTTAACTATGCGTTCAACAAGTTCGCTCAAGTAATGCTTGACTACACTTGGCACCACATCGACATCGACCGTTTGCCACACGACAAGAACGTACACGCTGTTCAAGCCCGCGTTCAATTCACATTCTAATAAGGTATTTTGTTAGATATTCAAGGGGGCTTCGCCAATCGGCGAAGCCCTTTTTTTGTGGGCAAAAGGGCGGGAAGGGGCGAAATTGCAGCGGGCATTTGTGGGAATGCGTGGATTTGAGTAATTTTACCGCGATTTTCTTGAACCACATTTTTGATACTCAATATGCAGAAATTCAGTTTTAAAACGATAACCGACGGAGTGAAGAATCTTGCCAAGAGCAGCAATTTCCGCTTCGGCGTGCTTGGCGCGGCAATCCTTGTTGCCATCTCCCTTGCGTTTTTCTCCACCAGTCTCGGTGAGTCGCTCCAGCAGAACGACATTATGCAGGGTCTTGCCAACGGCCAGGAGGCGAAAGCCTACTTTGAGCAGACTGGCGAGAAAACCTGCTGGACCAACTCCCTATTCGGCGGTATGCCTACGTTCCAGATTTCGCCTGCCTACAGCAGTTCGAAACTGGTGAACGTGCTGCAAACCATCTTCGGCCTCGGGCTGCCAAGCCCTGCCAACCTGGTGTTCATGATGATGGCTGGCTTCTACATCCTGCTCCTCGCCATGCGCAAGCGCTGGTATCTGGCTCTGCTCGGCGCCATTGCCTACGGCTTCTCGTCGTACTTCTTCATCCTTATCGGTGCCGGACACATCTGGAAGTTCTGCGTATTGGCTTATGTGCCACCCACAATAGCCGGTATGGTGCTTGCCTACCGCGGCAAATGGCTCTCCGGCGGCGCGCTGACTGCAGTGTTTGCCATGCTGCAGATTGCGTCAAACCACGTGCAGATGACCTACTATTTCCTCTTCGTGGTGGTGGCAATGATGGTGGCTTATTTCATCGACGCCTACCGCAAGAAAGAGGTGAAAAACTGGCTTAAGGCCACAGGCGTGCTTGCCATAGCGGCAATCGCTGCCGTAGGTGCAAACCTCACAAGCCTCTACAACACATACGAATACAGCAAAGAAACCGTGCGCGGACACTCCACCGTGCTCACGCCTAAGGCTGCAGCCAGCGGCGCTTCGCACAACGTGAACAAGAACGGCATTGACCGCGACAAGGTGACCAGTTGGAGTTACGGCGTAGACGAAACGCTCACGCTGATCATCCCTAACGTGAAGGGCGGCGCTACGGTGAAGCCCAACGACGTGAACGATGCTGGCGGACTCGCGCCTGCCTCGGTGATGGATCTCGACAAGGCCAAAGAACTTGTGGAGCGCGCGCAAATCACGGGCGACGCCTCGCAGGACGAACAATTGCGCCCGCAGTTGCAGGACATGGTGGGACAGTTCCGCCAATATTTCGGCAACCAGCCAATGACCAACGGACCGGTCTATGTGGGCGTGCTGATTTTCGCGTTGGCGCTGCTCGGACTTATCGTGGTCAAAGGCCCGATGAAGTGGGCATTGCTTGCCGTAACTATCCTGTCGGTGCTCCTCTCGTGGGGTCACAACTTCTCGCCGCTGACCTACTGGATGATCGACCATTTCCCGATGTACGACAAGTTCCGCGCGCCAGCGAGCATCCTCGTGATTGCTGAATTTACGCTGCCAATCCTCGCCGTTTTGGCTCTCGAAAAGATAATCACCGAAAAAGACTTCTTCGCCAACCATTCGCGCGCCCTCTACATCTCGTTTGGCGTGCCGATGGCGCTGTGTCTCATCGGATGGCTGATGCCGTCGGTCTACGGCTCCGGACTCAGCGTCTACGAGGTGGAAAGCATGAACGAGGCTGTGGGTAGCACCGCCGGATTGGAGCAGCAGTTCTACGCCACAGTGTTCAACATCGTGAAGGAGGCTCGCCAGTCGATGGTTTCTGCCGACTCACTGCGGAGCCTGCTCTTCCTCATTGCCGGACTGGCTCTGCTGTGGGCTTATCTCAAGGGCAAAATCAACCGCAACGCCTTTGCTGGAGTGCTCATCGCCGTGGTGCTTATCGACATGTTCCAAGTGGACAAACGATATATCAACAAGGATATGTTTGTTGCCTACAAGGAAGACACTTCGCTGATGTTCATCCCTACGAAAGCCGACCAACAGATTCTCCAGGACAAGTCGTACTACCGCGTGATGGATCTCGGCAACTTTGGCGCCGCTACACCATCGTATTTCCACAAGAGCATTGGTGGCTACCACGCAGCGAAACTAACCCGCTACAACGACCTCATCGACCAGATGATCAACCCTGCTAAGAGTGCATTGCTCGGACAGGCGCAACAGGGCGAAATTGACCTCACAAAGGTAGATATGCGCGCGCTCAACATGCTCAACACCAAATACATCAAGATAGGCGACGAGTTCGTGATGGAAAACCCCGACGCACTCGGCAACGCATGGCTCGTGAGCGATGTGGAATTTGTCAACGGTGCCGACGCTGAGATGGCGGCTCTCAAGAAAGCCGACCCTGCCGTCAAGGCGATTGCCGACAGCAAGTACAAGACAGTCCTCGGCGCACCAGTGCAGAAGCAGCCGGGCGACACCATCGCCCTTTCAGCGCCCTACAAGCCTAACGAGTTGCGCTACAAAGCCTCGACAAAGAACGGAGGCATCGCGGTGTTCTCCGAGGTGTTCTTCCCATGGGGATGGACAGCAACCGTCGATGGCAAGGACACTCCTATTGCCTGCGTCGACTTCACTCTCCGCGGCATCCGCTTGCCAGCGGGCAGCCACGAGATTGTGATGCGTTTCGACCCGCAGTCGATCCATGCAACCGAGAAGGTGGCTTACGTCTCTATCGTGATTGTTTATCTTGCACTCATCGTGGCACTTGTCGCTGCCGTTGCGGCTTGCGGCAAGAGAAAGGAATAGCACAGTTTGGGCAAGTTACGGAGATACTGCACGGCGCTGAAGCGCTACCGCAAAAGCAAGGGCTTTGGCATCCATTCGCCCTTTGCTTTCAGTTTCGTGCTCAATGTGTTGCGCGAACAGGCTGCCTACTATGCCTATGCCGACATCGAGGCGCGGCGCAATGAGGCGCGGCGCGTGAAGCGGTTGCTCGGCGTGCAGAAACCCAAGATGATTTCTGGGAAAAGCGCCCGCATGATGTTTCGTGTGGCAAACTATTTCAACCCTATGAAGGTGCTCCAGTTGGGGTCAAACTTCGGGGTGTCGGCGTTCAGCACGCTCCGTGTGTCCCGACGCTCGCGCATGTGGCTCTCGGGCGACGGCAACGGTCAGGACGTAGCGCTCGTGCTGCTTCAGGATTTGATTGACCGCATCGACGTGTCGCACGCAAGCACGGACGCTATCAGCGACTACGAGCAGGCGCTCGGCGGCGACCGCCCGTATGTGGTGGTCAACCGTGTTGACAGCGCGGAAGCGGAAGCCGTGGGCGAATGGCTGGCGGCGCTTGCCAATAGGGAAGCCGTGGTGGTGGTGCGCAACCTTCAGCGCGACGACATTGTTGCGGGTCTATGGACGCGGCTACTATCGTCGCTCACCTACGGCATGACATTCTCCAACGGAAAAATGGGAATCGCCGTGATTGAACGCAAACTGCCGCGGCAGAACTTCCAACTCTGGTTTTAGCGGCGCACAGCGCGCAGAAATTGCCACAGGAACAATGCTCCCGCGGTGAAGAGCGACAGGCAGAACCCGAGAAACACTCCCTCTTTGCCGAGTCCCAGCGGAAAGCCAAGCAGGAAACTGCTGGGGATGCCGACCACAACATAACTCACAAATGCAACCCACATTATCGACACCGTCTGCGAAATGCCTCGCAGTGAGTTGGAAAAGCCTATCTGTGTTGCGTCGCCACATTGGTAGAGCATCAGCAGCGGTATGAGCGCAAATGCGGTTTCGGCTACCTTGGCGTCGCTTGTAAACATACCTATCAGTGGTGCTTTGAAGAAGTAGAACAATATGGATACGCACACCACCATCGCAAGCAGCACGTGGTAGCCCGCCCACGCGGCACGGCGCACATTGCCGAGATCCTCGCGGCCGTGATAGTTCGCCTCGCGGATGGCCATCGCCGCTCCGATGCTGTAGTAGAACATAAAGCCGAGTGTGCCGATGGTGATAATCACCTGAAAACTTGCCAACTCCACCGTACCGAGCCATCCCATCATCACACCGCCAAGGGTAAACGACCCGGTTTCCATCGCCATCTGCAGCGATATGGGCATCGAGGTCTTGGTGATGGCTAATATCTCGCCGAGGCGCGACCGCGACGAGAAAAACGACCGCCGGATGCTTTCATACGCCTTGCCACGCATCAGTACGACGATGAATATCACCACCATCAGTATGCGGGAGCCGAGGGTACTGATGCCCGCGCCGAGGGCGCCGAGTTCGGGAAAGCCCAACTTGCCGTAGATGAGCAGATAGTTGAACACGATGTTGACGGCGTTGCCCGATAACAGTATCCACATACCCACCGACGGGCGCATGAGGCTGTCGGTGAACTGCCGGAAGGCGTTGAACACGGCTACAAATACCATCGACGCAAGTATCACGAGGTAGTAAGGACGGATTGTTGGCAGGAGTTCCGCGGGTTGCCCGAGGCGGTCGACGAAGAAATAGAGCGCACCCATCACGGCAGTGAGCAGCAAGCCCAACGCAACGTTGGCTGTGAGTGCGTTGCGAAACTTGTAGCCGATGCCCTCCGTGTCGCCGCGGCCGAACATGTTGCCTATAATCGGCGTGATGCCGTAGGAGAAGCCCATGAGCGTGATGACAACGAGGTTGAACACGTTGTTGACAAACGACACCGAAGCGAGGTCGCCAGTGCCGTAGCGCCCCACCATGATGGTGTCGGCAAAGCCCACGAGGATTATGCCCACCTGACCGATGCAGAGGGGGATGCCGAGGCGGAGAGTGCCTTTATAATGTTTTATGTATGAGAGTTTCGTAGTTTCCATATCGTGAGGACAAAGGTAGTGCAAATTTCTCGGCGAAGCCCATTTTTTGCCCTACGGATGGCGTAGTTTTGGCTTTTATTATAACTTTGTGGGGAATTACTGACCTTTATCATGCGACACAAAGAAATCTTCAAAACCTACGTTTGGCTCGTCGACACGCTACTGCGTTTCGGCCCGCTCACTCTCGACGAAATAGGCGCGCGGTGGCAGCGGTCGTCGCTCTTCGATGGCAACCCGATGGCGCGCACTTCGTTCAACCGCTACCGCGACGACATCGAGGATGTGTTTGGCATCCGCATTGTCTGCTCTCACGACGACGGTTGGCGCTACAGCATCGACAATGTGGACGAGATGAACGCCAACAGCGTGCAGAGTTGGATGGCAAACACGCTGTCTATCAACAATATCATTACCGAAAACCGCAGCATACAGGACCGCATCATCCTTGAAAGCATCCCCTCCGAGGGTCCGATGTTTCAAACCGCCATCGAGGCGATGAAGCATTCGCGGATGCTGGCATTGGACTACCGCAAGTACAAGAACCGCGACGACGACGTGAAGCACTACGAGGTGGAGCCCTACTTCGTGAAACTCTATCACCGTCGCTGGTACATACTTGTGCGCCTTCCAGAGCGCGACCAGATGAGAGTACTGTCGTTCGACAGAATTATGCACCTCGAGATGCTCAACAAGAAATTCCGATTCAACCGAAAGTTTGATGCAAACGCTTATTTCAGCGACTGTTACGGTGTTTACCGCAGCGAGGAGATAAAGGCGCAACGCATTGTGGTGCGCGCCTACGACTGGGAGCAGTTTGCCCTACGCGACCTTCCAATCCATCCCTCACAGCGCAAGATTGCCGAAGGCGACGGTTGGACCGACTATGAAATGACGCTCCGCCCCTCGTCCGACTTCCTCGGCTTCCTTCTTCTCAACGCCCAATGGGTCAAAGTGATAAGCCCGCAGTCAGTCGCCGACGCCCTCCGCCAAACCCTCTCCGAAACCCTAAGCCTCTACGAGTAAAAGCGCAAGGAGGCAGATAGCCATTGTCTGTCAACAAGAGTAAGTGTGCTATAGGCGGCGCTACAGGGGTGTGTTGACTTCAGTCAGTGCTGTGGCGTACTTACAGCACGCAAATAGTTGTTAAGATGCTCAGCCCCAGGCTAAAGCCATGGGGTTTTGGAATATTACGCCTTTACAAGGCGATATCTTCAGCGAGGGAGAGCGTCCCGTCGGGACGCCATATTGCTAACCCCTGGCTTCAGCCTGGGGTAAAGGCTGATACTCTATAACTTGCGCCCCATAGGCGGCGCTACAGGGGCGAATTCCAAGCCTCGATAAGACTCTTTTAAAAAAACGGTCCGCTGGCTTTTAGGGCGGTGATGATTGCTCTTTCGGCGATTTTTTTTGCGGTTATCTTTAAAGTGAGTAACTTTGCGCCACAATGCGCATTGATATCATAACAGTTTTGCCGGAAATGCTTGAGTCGCCGCTCAACTGCTCAATTCTCAAAAGGGCTCAAAACAAGGGGCTGGCGGAAATCGTGGTGCACGACCTCCGCGACTACAGCCTCGACAAGCATCGCCACGTCGACGACTATCCGTTTGGCGGCGAGGCTGGTATGGTTATGCAGATAGAGCCCGTGGACCGTTGCATCTCCGCCTTGAAGGCGCAGCGCGACTACGACGAGGTGATTTTCGTAACCCCCGACGGCGAGAAGTTTGACCAGAAGATGGCCAACACGCTGTCACTGTCGGAAAACCTCATCATCCTTTGCGGACACTACAAAGGCATCGACTACCGCATCCGCGAACATTTCATCACCCGCGAAATCACGATTGGCGACTATGTGCTCACCGGCGGCGAACTCCCAGCGGCGATAATCACAGATGCCATCGTGCGACTCATCCCAGGCGCCATCGGCGACGAGCAATCGGCTCTCAGCGACTCGTTCCAGGACAACCTGCTTGCCCCGCCGGTCTACACCCGTCCGGCTGAATACAAGGGCTGGCGCGTGCCCGACGTGCTCCTCTCCGGCCACCAGGCCCGCATCGACGACTGGAAGCACGAGATGGCTATCAAGCGCACCCGCGAGTTGCGCCCGGACCTCCTTGAAGACTAACGAAAACTTGATTGACTTATGGGGCTGATAGCAAAAATAAAGGATAAGGCAAAGCACTTCAACTTCTTCTTAGTGCTGGTGGTCTGCTATGCCGTGTATGTCACTTTCTTCTCCGACTACAACTACTTCAAGGTGATGGAGTACGACTCGCAGATACGCGACCTCAAGGCACAAATCAAGGAGTGCGACGACTCGTGCGCCGTCTACAAGCAGCGGCTCCACGACCTCAACAGCGACCCGGAAACCACGGAGCGCATCGTGAGGGAGGAGTACCAGATGAAGCGCGACAACGAGGACCTCTATATTGTTAACGAATAAACTCAAAACTCGAAAGAAAAATGAAACGAGAAGGACTTTACAACATACTTCTGTCGGTGGGCATGATCATCCTCTTGCTCACGGCATTCCTGCCACTGGTCGACGTCAAGGCGCCGTGGCTCCGCTACCTTTTTGCCGTAGCGGCGGTGATGATTGTGGTGGTGCGCATACTCCAGCGCGCATCGCGCCGTAAGATGAAGTTTAGCCTGCGCGTGCGCCGGCTCTTCACCCTGGAATTCTGGTCGGCAATGTGCTACCTCATTTCGGCGCTGTTCATCTTCTCCGACCCCTACCACACCACGTGGTTGGGCTTCCTCACGGCAGGCGCAGTGGTGCAAATT
>CAVEIP010000029.1:12588-23195 GCA_963615935.1 [Ruminococcus] lactaris
GTGTAAGAGCAGTGTGGTCGATAAAAAACATTAAAATATCAGCGACACGAGCAAAAGGCTCTAAAAACAAACGGTTAATTGAGTAGTAATTAGTATTTTTGTCCGTAAAATGGATTTGAGTCTAACAATAGACCAAGGCAATTCGTCGGCCAAGGTGTCGCTCTTTGCAGGGGAAAAGTTGTTGCGGTCGTGCCGCTTCGACAACCTCTCGGGAGACGACATCGACAAGGTGCTTAGGGGATATCCCGTGGCAAAGGCCATATACTCGTCGGTTGTGGGCAACGACAAGCAGATTGAAAAACTGCTCACCGACAAGCGTGTGCGCACCTATATGCTCGACGAGCGCCTGCCGATGCCGCTGACCATCGACTACGCCACGCCGTCAACCCTCGGCCACGACCGCATAGCGGCTGCCGTGGGAGCAATGGCTCTGATGCCAGAGCGCAACTGCTTGGTGGTGGACGCTGGAACGGCAGTGACCTACGACTACGTGTCGGCCGACGGCCATTTCAAGGGTGGCAACATCGCCCCTGGCATGGCGCTGCGGCTGAAAGCATTGGCGGCAAACTGTGCGCAGTTGCCGCAAGTGCCCGTCGACGGCGACACCCCGATGTTCGGCTACGACACGCCTACCGCCATCCGCTCGGGTGTGGTGCTCGGCATGGTTGCCGAAATCCGCTATCTGGCAAGCGCCATCGACAACCCCGCGATTGTGATTACTGGCGGCGACGGCCAATTGCTCGGGCAGCATCTTGATGGCGACATCGCTGTGGACTGCGACTTGGTTGCAAAAGGATTAAACAGAATATTGGAATACAATGAAATATTTTAAGAAAATAACAGTTCTTGCGGCTATTGCCGTAGCGTCGGCAGGCTCGCTGCTGGCACAAAACCAGTCATCGCCCTATTCACGCTATGGCTATGGATTGATGAGCGACTACGTGACAAGCGCGCAACGCAACATGGGTGGCGTTGGCGTGGCAATGGCCGACGGCCGCCAGATCAACGTGATGAACCCGGCTTCCTATGCCGCAACCGACTCGCTGACCCTACACTGGGACATCGGTCTTGACTTCACGCAACTGCGCTCAAGCGAATCGGGCAGCACCGGCAAGGCTTTCGGCGGCGGCTTGGACTACATGACAATGCAATTCCCAATCACGAAATACATGGGTGGTAGCATCGGTTTGGTGCCTTACACCACCGTGGGCTACTCCTTCGGCAACGACCTTTCGACATCGGACGACCTTTCGGTTTCCAACACCGCATCAGGCTACGGTGGCGTCGACGAGTTGTACATCGGTTTGGGCGCACGCCCAGTGAAGGGCCTCTCCGTAGGTTTCAACTTCGCATACCAGTTCGGTACAATCGTCAACGACCAATACATCACTGCGAGCACCTCTGCCGTCTATGAGCAGAAAATTCAGGTGCGCGACTGGAACGCCCTCTTCGGCTTGCAGTACACGCAGAAGTTCGGCAAGAAGCACCAGGCAACTCTGGGTTTCACCTACTCGCCTAAAAAGACCATGCACGGCCGCACATGGGGCATCAAGTATGACCTCAGCGGCGACGTGTCATCGTCGTCTGGCTCAACAAAGCCCGACACCATCGCCAACGTCCATTTGCAGGACCTCGGCTACAGCAAGCCTAACGCCTACGGCGTAGGTTTGAACTACGTGTTCGACAACCGTTTCACCGTAGAGGCCGACTTCATGCTGCAGCAGTGGAGCAAAGCCAAATTCCCTGGCCTTCAGCGCGACAACACAACTGAGGTGCTCTACCGCACCAAACTCGACGACCGCTACAAGGTGGCATTCGGCGCACAGTATGTGCCAAGCCTGCGCGGCAACTACTTCCAGCGCATCGCCTACCGTCTCGGCGCGTCCTACACCCGCGACTACTTGATGATTGGCGACAACCACCTGAAAGAGTACGGCGTAAGTTGCGGTTTCGGCTTCCCAACCACGGCACAAAAGACGGTGATCAACCTCGGTTTCGAGTACAAGCGCCGCCAAGCCACTCCATCGAGCCTCGTAACGGAAAACTACTTCAACATTACGTTGGGCATCAACTTCAAGGAATTCGCATTCTGGAAGGATAAAATCCGCTAACGGCAGTGCGCACGGCATCAGTCATATTGTTGCTTGCAACCTTGTTGTCGTCGTTGTTGCCGTCGTGCAAGGAGGTGAAACGCGAGGTGGTCACCACCCCGTCAAACCCCGACAGCATCGTGTCGATGCTCACGCGCGACGTGACCACGCTCATCAGCGACTCCGGCATGACGCGCTACCGCATCTCCACCAAGTTGTGGCTGGTCTACGACGAGGCGCGCCGCCCAAGTTGGAAATTTCCCAACGGGCTCTATCTCGAGCAGTTTGACAACAACTTCAAGGTTGAAGCCACCATCCGCTGCGACTCCGCAATCTACTTCAAGTCGGAGAAACTCTGGCGCCTCGACGGCAACATAGTGATACGCAACGCCAAGAAGGAACTCATCGAAACCGAGCAACTGTTTTGGGATCAAGCGGCTCACGAAGTGCGTAGCGACTCATTCGTCCACATTGAGCGCGCCGACCGCATCCTTGAAGGCTACGGCTTCCGCTCCGACGAGCAGTTGCGCAACTATATGCTAAACAAGCCTTCGGGCATCTTCCCTATACCCAAGCGGCAGGAAACCACGCCTCCCGCCTAACCTTAACGACAAACAACAGAAACGATGAACACGACAACGGCTCTCATAATAACGCTCATTTCAATGGCGTTTTCGGCATTCTTCTCCGGCATGGAGATTGCCTTCATCACATCCAACAAGGTGAGGGCTGGGGTAGACTCGCACAAGAAAGGACTCACGAGTCGCATCATCAACACCTTCTACCGCCATCAGGACATGTTTATCTCCACCATGCTGGTGGGCAACAATATCATGCTTGTGGTCTACGGCATCGGCATCGCCGTGCTCCTCGACCCGAGCATCCGCGCCGTGGTGGGCGACAACGATGCGCTGGTGCTGGTGTGCCAAACAGTCATATCCACAGGCATCATCCTCATTACGGGCGAATTTTTCCCCAAAGCCATCTTCCGCATCAACCCCAACCTGTCGTTGCGCCACTGCGCCGTGCCGCTCTACGCAATCTATTGGGTGCTCTACCCTATCTCGTGGTTCTCTTCGTTCGTGTCGCGCGCGCTGATGCGTCTCTTCGGCGCGGAAACCACCGGGCAGAAGACGGTGCTGCTCACCGTGGGCGAACTCGACGACTACATCCAGCAGACCATCGACGACAAGGCTAAAAGCAAAAACGGCGACAAGGAGATTGACCACGAGGTGAAAATCTTCCAGAACGCACTCGATTTCAGCAACACTCTGCTGCGCGACTGCATGATTCCGCGCAACGAAATCATTGCCGTAGAGGCGTCGTGCGACCGCGAACGTCTGCGCCGCAGGTTTACGGCTACGGGACTGTCGAAAATCATAGTCTACCGCGACGACATCGACAACGTGATTGGCTACATCCACGTCAACGAACTCTTCAACGCTGATCCTGATTGGCAAAACCGCATCAAGCCGGTGGACTTTGCGCCGGAGTCGATGCCCGCCAACACGATGATGCGCAAAATGCTGTCGGAGAAACGCAGCATCGCCATTATCATAGATGAATTTGGCGGCACAGGCGGACTCGTCACGCTCGAGGACCTCGTGGAGGAGATTTTCGGCGACTTTGAGGACGAGCACGACAAGCGCCGCATCGTGGAGGAGAAACTCGACGAGCACACCTACAAATTCTCGGGCCGCATTGAGATTGAGCACATCAACGACACCTACCATCTCGGCATCCCAGAGGACGACGAATACCAGACGCTCGCTGGCTACATCCTTTTCTCACTCGGCAAACTTCCGCAGCAGGGCGACAATTTTGAGATAGGCAACTTGAAGTTCACTATCCTCAAGAAATCAGCCACCCGCATAGAACTCATTCGCCTCGAGGTGACTGAAAAATAAGCATAACACTAAATTCTCATAATACGTTTATGAAACAATTCATAATCATTTCCTTATCGCTGTTAGCGCTCGCTTTCGGAGCCTCAGCGCAAAAGAATTTATATTTGGTTGACACCGACGGCAACCTGTCGGCGCTCAAAATATCATCGGTCGACAGTCTGAAATTCAATGGTCGAAGTGCGTTGTCAATCACCACCAAGGTGTCGGTCGACGACGTGACCGAAACATCCTACAAGGCAACGACCACGGTGGCGCTTGGCAACGGCGTCAAGTCGCTCACTGGAGCATCGCAGGCGGAAGTGGGAGTGTGCTACTCCTCGACAACGCTGATACCGACCATCGACGACGAATGCAAGACTCTGGGCACCGGCTTGGCAGACTATACCATCAGTTTTGACGGCCTCACCACGGGCGCGGTGTTCTACTACCGCACCTATGTAAAACTTCTCAACGACGTGTTCTACGGCGATGTGATGAGGGGTTGCACCCTCATCGTTATTAACGGACACAAATTCTACGACCTCGGACTTCCGAGCGGCACGCTCTGGGCGGCATGCAACCTTGAGGCTGAGGACAACTTGCCATCGGGGGGCGGCGACTATTATGCCTGGGGCGAAACATCGTCGAAGAGCAAAGGCTACAATTGGAGTACATACAAATGGGGCACGTCGAGCGATGCCCTGACAAAATACACCGCTACCGACGGATTGACCACCCTGGAGGCCAGCGACGACACAGCCACCGCCGCATGGGGCGAGGGTTGCCGCATGCCAACAAAGGCGGAGTGCCAGGAACTTCTGGAGCAGTGCACATGGGAATGGCAGGACGACTACGACGACTCGCAAGGCTACAAGGTTACTGGTCCTGACGGGCTCTACATTTTCCTTCCATCAAATGGCTACCGTAGCAGCGGCGGCAGCGTCTACAACTCTGAATCGGGCTTCTATTGGTCGAGTTCGCTTGGCAGCGAGTCGAGCGACACTGCCTTCATCCTGAATTTCAGCAGCGAAAGCCAACAGACAACGGCAAAATCCCGCATGTTCGGCTACTCAATCCGCCCTGTGGCAGCAAAATAGTCAAAACTCATCAACATTGAAAGAAATGAAAAGACTCAGCATCATACTATTCTCGCTGCTGGCGCTTGGCTTTGGCGCCACGGCGCAAAGCAACCTCTACGTGTGGAGCAACGACGGAAGCGTGTCGGTCTACGACCCCCAGACTATCAACAATCTAAACGTTACGGCAGGCAAAAACATCAGCCTCTCGGCAACAACGCTCAGCGTGAATGTCAGCCAGTTTAAGGTTAAGGTCGAAGTGTCGCTCGGCGAAGGCATCAATGCCATCACCACGCCCTACGAAGTGGGTGTGTGCCACTCGTCGACCGAGAAAGTGCCTACCATCGACTACGACTGCAGCAAAGTCAACAACGACACGGCAAAAATTAATCTGCGCGACCCGGAAACCACCTTCTACTACCGCGCGTATCTGAAGTTGCACGATGAGGTGTTCTACAGCGATGTCTACACCGTTACCACCTTGCCAGAGGACAGCGTAATGATTGACAATCACAAGTTTATCGACCTCGGACTGCCGAGCGGTGTGCTTTGGGCCACATGCAACGTTGGCGCATCAAAAATAACCGACTACGGCAACCACTATGCTTGGGGAGAGACGTCCAACAAGCAGCGCTATTTCTGGGACACATACAAATACGGCTCTTGCACGCTCGATGATGCTGGGTATATAAAGGAAGTAACCCTCAGCAAATATTATGCTGACGACGAGTTGCGCTCGCTCGAGGCGGCCGACGATGCCGCTACACAAAACTGGGGTGCGGATTGCCGCATGCCATCGTATGCAGAATTCAAAGAACTCGTTGACAACTGCGAATGGGACTACGGCTACTATTACAATGGCACTGCCGGTATGATGGTAACAGGCCCCAACGGCAACAAGATTTTCATTCCTGCCGCCGGCGGCCGCATTTGGAACGATTCCTACGGTCTTGGCCGGGACGGTTATATTTGGACAAAAGACGTTTACGAGAAGGATTATACTTGCGGCCGTCAAATCTACTTCTGCGAAGACTATGTTGAAGCAGAGCAATATATCAGACGCAGTTCCGGCGCCTCAGTCCGCCCCGTAGCAACCCGCCCAACGCAAGAGTAACTACGGATAAGGGAAGACTGAGATAGGACGAAAAAGCTGTCGACATAGAAGAGCACAAAGCGAATGGGCGAGCCTCGGAGAGGCGAAATATCTTTAACCCCACGGCTTTAGCCTGGGGCAAGGCAATCTATCAAATATTTGCGTGCTGTAAGTACGCTACCGCACCATTCCATGCAGTCCCCCGTAGCGCCGCTTACAGGGCGCAGGTTACTGTATATCAACCTCTCCCCAGGCTGAAGCCTGGGGTTATCGACACGACACCCCTACGGGGTGTTTTAGCCAAGAGAAAACATTTCGCTCAATCCCCTTAACTTTTTCTACTCTGCCGTAACTACGAAAACGCTCATAAAAAAACGCAACAATCCCAACGGGGTGCCCGTTGGGATTGTTGCGTTTATGTGACTGTGTTTTAGTCTTTCAAGTCGATGACGAGGTTGAGTTCGTCGAGTTGCTTCTGGTCGAGCGGTGCTGGTGCATCGAGCATCACGTCGCGGCCACTGTTGTTCTTCGGGAACGCGATGCAGTCGCGGATTGAGTCGAGACCTGCGAAGAGCGAAACCCAGCGGTCAAGACCATAGGCAAGACCTCCGTGAGGCGGCGCGCCGTACTTGAACGCGTTCATCAGGAAGCCAAACTGCTCCTGTGCCTTTTCAGGGGTGAAGCCGAGGATTTCAAACATCTTTGCCTGCAGTTTGGAGTCGTGGATACGGATTGATCCGCCGCCAACCTCAACACCATTGACAACCATGTCGTAGGCGTCGGCACGCACTGCAGCAGGGTCGGTGTCGAGCAATGGCACGTCCTCGTCCTTCGGATGGGTGAACGGGTGGTGCATTGCCATCAAGCGGCCTTCTTCTTCGCTCCACTCAAACATTGGGAAGTCAACAACCCAAAGGCAAGCAAACTTGTCCTTGTCGCGCAATCCAAGTTGACGGCCCATTTCCAGACGGAGTTCGCAGAGTTGCTTGCGGGTCTTCATAGCGTCGTCGCCGCTGAGAATGAGGATAAGGTCGCCTGGCTTGGCGTTGAACGCCTTTGCCATCTCTTGGAGCACGTCTTGGCTATAGAACTTGTCGACGCTCGACTTAACGTTGCCGTCAGCCTCGATGCGGGCATAAACCATGCCTTTTGCACCCACCTGCGGACGCTTCACAAACTCTGTGAGTTGGTCGAGTTGCTTGCGGGTATATGTAGCGGCGCCTTCAGCGCAGATACCGCCGATGTAGGCTGCATTGTCGAACACTGAGAAGCCGTGGCCCTTCATGATGTCCATCAGTTCCACGAAGCGCATGCCGAAACGCAAGTCTGGCTTGTCGCTGCCGTAATATTTCATCGCGTCGCTCCAAGGCATGCGTTGGAACGGCTCTGTGAGTTCCACTCCACGGAGTTCTTTGAAGAGGTGCTTTGCCATGCCTTCAAACATCTCGATGATATCCTCTTGCTCAACGAAACTCATCTCGCAGTCAATCTGAGTGAACTCAGGTTGACGGTCGGCGCGAAGGTCCTCATCGCGGAAGCATTTCACAATCTGGAAATAGCGATCAAAGCCCGACACCATCAGCAGTTGCTTCAATGTTTGAGGCGACTGCGGAAGGGCGTAGAACTGGCCTGGATTCATGCGCGAAGGCACCACAAAGTCGCGTGCGCCTTCTGGCGTTGAGCCGATGAGCATCGGTGTTTCCACCTCGAGGAAGCCTTTGCTGTCGAGATAGCGACGCACTTCCATGGTCATGCGGTGGCGGAGTTCGAGATTCTTGCGCACCGCTGCACGACGAAGATCGAGATAGCGGTACTTCATGCGGAGGTCGTCGCCACCGTCGGTGTTGTCCTCGATGGTGAAAGGCGGCACCTCGCTCTTGTTGAGCAAAGTCAACTTGTCAACGATAATTTCGATTTCGCCGGTTGCCACTTTGGCGTTCTTGCTCGAGCGTTCCGACACTTTTCCCTCTACTTGAATTACAAACTCGCGGCCGAGGTGGTTAGCCTCCTCGCAGAGTTGGGCGTCAACCTCGTTGTTAAACACGAGTTGAGTGATGCCATAGCGGTCGCGCAGGTCGACGAATGTCATGCCACCCATCTTGCGTGAGCGTTGCACCCATCCTGCCAGTGTCACCGTTTCGCCGACGTTAGCCAAGCGAAGTTCTCCACATGTTTTTGTTCTGTACATATTGATATAGTGTATGTTGTTAATTTCTGGTCTGTCTGCCGTTGCAAAAGTAGTACTTTGGCGTGAGAAAAGCAAGAGGCAGAACCTCACGGCTCTGCCTCCTCATAGCATATTATGAAAACTTTATTTAAAGGAATTGATTGTCTTTACAATTAACGGAAGTTGACAATGTTGTTGTCAATGTCTTTTCCGCCCTTAATCAATTGCCAGAAGTTGCTGCTAACAGCCTGACCGAGTTGCTGCTGGCACATGCTTGCCAACTGGCGGTCGTCGATCTTATTGACTGCTGCGTTCTTCTTAACCACGCTGTAAACAAACAGTGCGTTCTCGCCTTTGACTGGTCCGTAAACCTGACCAACCTTAGCATATGGCACCTGTCCGTCGAGGGCTGCTTCTGCTGTTGGGTAAGCGCCTACGCTCAATGTGTCGACTGTGCGGCCCATAGCCTTTGCGTAGCCTGCCAAATCCTTAGACTTGCCTGCATATTTCTTTGCGAGGGCGTCGGCTTTCTTGTGGTTGCGAGCCACTGTCTCGCAGTAAGCCTTAACCTCAGGATCGCTCATTGGACGATAGTCGCCGTCGTATTTCTTTGCAAGGGCTGCAACTACGAGTTGGTCGTTGTCGCTCTGGATTGCCGAAACTTCGCCTTCCTTGGCGTCCTTGAAGAGCCATTGGATAAGTTTTGATGTACCCTTAACAGTGTTGCCGAGCATTGCCTGGCTTGATGCCACTACGTCGGACATTGCTGTGTAGGAGTGTGCTGCCTTTGCTGCGTTGTCGAAGAATTTTTGCGCTGTGTTGTTGCTGTCAACAAACTTCTGGAGTTCGTTGAGCAAGTTTGCACGGGTATCCTTGCTTGGGTCAACCATATAGGAGATTACGCCAAGATTAACGACTGTCTTAGGAGCCTTCTTCTCGAGCACCTTGCAGATTGATGCTGCCTGGTCGTTGGAGTCAACCACGAAGTAGTTGTCGCCGCCAGCGAGGATTTTCGCTTTCTGCTCGTCAGAGAGCACGCCTTGCTGTGAAGCAGCGAAGATGTCCATCTCTGTAGTGTCGCATTTCACTTCCTTCACTGCCTTGCCAGCATTGAGGTCGGCAAGCGTTGCGTCCTGTTTCTTCTTGTCGCCTTCCACCTGAGCTACGACAATCTTCACAGAGTCGATTTCCTGAGTCTTGGCAAGCAAGCGGTAGATTGTGCGGTTGTCGCCTTGTGTAAACACCTTCGAAATCTGACCTACGACTGCGCCTGAGTCAACAAATTGCTTAGCGTCCATGCCGAGGCTTGAAAGTTCTTTCTGGCGAACCGAACGCTCGTTGATTGAGAGTTCTGAGAATGAGCGCACGCCTTCGAGGCCCTGAGTTGCGTGGAGAGCAGAGTCGACACGCGCAAGGAGTTTGTCAGCCTTTGCAAGGTCGTCAGCCGATGGATTGACAGGCACTGCAATGTAGTATGCCAAGCAAGATTCCTCATCGAGAGGGAATTTGTATTTTTCCTGTTCGTAAACTGCTTTCACTTCGTCGTCGCTCACCTTGTAGTCGTTGTCGTTGACAGTAGCGTAAGGCAACGAAACCATCTGCACGTCGTAAGAATTCATGCGTTGTGCGCGCATTGCCTCAATCTCGAGTGCATTGGCTTGGATAGAGCCGCGGAAAAGCATCGCAAACTTGGTTTGCTTGATCTGCTCCACTGCATCGTTCTCCTTCGAAAGCCACCAGAGTTGAGCCTGCTGAACGTTTTCAGTTGTAAGGCCAAACTGAGTTGGGTTGAAGATGATTTTGCGGATGTTCTGCACAGCCATCTCTTGAGTTGTGGCGTTGTTGAGCAGAGCGGCTGCCTTCTCGTTGCCAGCCAGGCTCTGTGCCAACTGTCCGAGAGTCTGGCCAAACTCTTGGTCGCTCATAGCCATTTGCTTGTACATGTAGTTTGACAACTCCTTGTCGGTCACGTCGATGCCGAGAGCGTCATATTCTTCGTTGAAAAGCGATTCCTGAATCATCTGACCCAGCACCTGATTTTGCACTGTGGCAGCGTCTTGCTGCGAAACGTTTTTGTTCTTTTCTGTAAATTCGCTGTAGCGCTGCTGGAACGCCAAATAGTCGATCTTGTTGCCATCGACATTAGCCACCGTAGTGCCGTTGCCAAAAATCGAACGGCTCGAGTTCAAGAAGTCACCGATGATAAATGCGACAAGCGCGGCACCGATGATGATGAGCAGAAGTACGGATCTTTTCCGGATTTTCTCTAATGTTGCCATTTATCTTATTTTGTTT
>CAVEIP010000030.1:0-12870 GCA_963615935.1 [Ruminococcus] lactaris
CTACAATGCCAAATATGCGAAAGAGCATTTCATGGCGTCGAAAGTAGCGAAACAGATTGAAAATACCATCAAAGCAACTATAACAAATGAAACTGTCAAGAAGATTGAACACTAATCCAAGAATATGCTGAACGCAATAACACTTTATCGGGTGGCGCACTGGTTGTGGCTGCATCATGTGCCAGTGGTGCCGAAGTTGATAACGTTGCTGATATTCCTGATGTACAACAGCAAGATTCATTATTCCACGGAAATTGGCCGTGGCACAACGCTTGCCTACGGAGGAATGTCGGTGCTTATCCACAACCGCTGCAAGATTGGAAACCATTGTGGCATAGGCAGTCACGTAGTTTTAGGGGGGGTAACCACAAGTACCCAGGAGTGCCTACGCTGGGCAACAACGTAAGCATAAAGGCTAATGCCGTGATTTATGGCGGCGTGACCATAGGCGACAATGCCGTGGTTGGCGCCAACTCCGTGGTGGGATGCAACATCCCTGCGGGAGAAATCTGGGCGGGAGCGCCCGCAAGGTTCGTGAGGAAAAACGACCCAAACATCAAATCATATTAGATTGAACAACAACAGTATTCTGCAATCGTTCGCAAAGCTGAAGCGCTATTGCGAGGGAGAGCATTTCAAGGGGTGGGACCCGTATGACGGTCTCAACTCCCGACTGGCGCATGCCTTGCTGCCGCTGAAGCATTCAGCCATACTACGGCTGTGCGTGATTCAAGGCTTCAAGCGTTGCCCCGTTAATTTGCGGCGATTGGCGCTCGTGCCGAAAGAGTACAACGCCAAAGGCATCGGCTTGTTTCTGTCGGGCTATTGCCGTCTCTACAACGCCATTGTGCGCCATCCCGAGTGGGAGAGTGTGCTCGGCACGAAAGAAGAGGCAAAGGCTCGCATCGATGAACTCGCAACGCTGCTCATCGACCTGCGCAGCAAGGGCGACTACCATGGAGCGTGCTGGGGCTACAACTTCGATTGGCAGGCGCGGCGGCTTTTCCTTTTCCCAAAGTTCACGCCAACGGTTGTGGCGACCAACTTCTGCGCCACGGCGCTGATGGAGGCGTATGAAATAACAGGGCGGCGGGAGTGGCTCGACGTGGCTCTCTCGGCAGCCGACTTCGTGATAGAAGACTTGCACCGCACGCCATATAAGGACGGATTCCTGTTCTCCTACAGCCCGCTGAAAGGCAATGACACTGTGTTTAACGCCTCGCTGCTTGGCGCACGGCTGCTGAGTTACTGCTACCGATACACGAAGCGCGAAGAATACCGCACCCTCGCACGGCAAACCATAAAGGCGTGCTGCGCTGGCCAGCGTGAAGATGGCGCATGGATTTACGGCATGCTGCCCGTGCAGAGTTGGGTGGACTCGTTCCACACAGGCTACAACCTCGATGCCTTGATAGCCTACGAAGAGCAGACAGGCGACAACGAGTTTCGCCCGTACGTTGACCGCGGATTTGGCTACTACATCAGCCATTTCTTCGAGGCTGACGGTATGCCTAAATACTACGACCACCGCACCTATCCGATTGACATACACTGCCCTGGGCAGTTGCTCGTGACGCTCGCACGGCTGCACAAAACAGCCGACAACAAGGCGCTCGTGGAGAAAGTGCTCCGCTGGACAATAAAAAATATGCAGGACAAGAAAGGATATTTTTACTATCAAATGAAGCCCCACGCAAGTTCGAAGATTTCGTATATGCGTTGGAGCAACGCCTTTATGTTTAATGCTATTGCACATTATTTGGAAACAATAGACTGAATGACGATGGAGAAGATTTCGCTGAATGGCGTTGAGGTGATGCCGTTTACGTCGGAGCAGCAACTGCTGAGTTATGTGGATGCGCACAAGGGTATACTGGTGGCTATCAATGCGGAGAAGATTTTGCATGCCACCGACACTACACGATCAATTATCAACCGCAACATTGGCTACTGCGACGGTGCAGGCGCTATGTTTGCCCTCAAGCGCCGCGGCGTGAAGGATGCGTGCAAGTTGCCTGGCTGCGAGTTGTGGCTGAAGATTGTGGCCAACTACTACCGCGAGAAGACGTTCTACCTCGTTGGCGGCAAGCAGGAGGTGATTGATGCCACCGTGGCGAAACTGCAGCGGGAGTACGCGGGCATACGCATCGTGGCGTATCGCAACGGCTACCTGAAGACCGACGCAGAGCGGCAAGCGTTGATTGCCGACGTGGCGGAGAAGCGCCCAGACGTGGTGTTTGTGGCTATGGGGTCGCCAAAGCAGGAATTGCTGATGGAAGAGATGCAAGAGCGCCATCAAGCCATCTATCAAGGACTTGGCGGCAGTTTCGACGTGTATGTGGGCAACGTGAAGCGCGCCCCGAAATGGTGGGTGAGCCACAACCTGGAGTTTGCCTACCGACTGCTCCGCCAGCCGAGCCGCATCAAGCGACAGATACACCTATTGCGGTTTGGATGGGGCTTGATTACCAAGAAGATATAGGCATACGAAGCCTAAACATCGGCGACAGTAAGGAAATTTGGCGGGGAATTTGTAATTTTGCGGTGGAATCGTAAAATTTTTGATATGAAGACTAAAGACGAACTTATCGATGCGTTGCTTGACTTGGCTTTTGCTGAGGATATTGGCGACGGCGACCATACTACTCTTTGCTGTATCCCCGCTGAGGAGATGGGACGGCAGCATCTGCTGGTGAAGGAGGAGGGTATCCTCGCCGGCGTGGAAATAGCGCTGAAGGTGTTCCACAAGTTTGACCCGGAACTGAAGGTTACGGTGATGATCCAAGACGGGGCGCACGTGAAGCCGGGCGACATTGCGTTTGTGGTGGAGGGTCGTGTGCGCTCGCTGCTGCAGACGGAACGCTTGATGCTCAACATTATGCAGCGCATGAGCGGCATAGCCACCATGACGGCACGCTATCAGAAGCAACTTGAGGGGCTGAAGACTAAGGTGCTCGACACCCGCAAGACCACCCCGGGCTTGCGTATGCTGGAGAAGGAAGCCGTGAGAATTGGCGGCGGCATGAACCACCGCATCGGCTTGTTTGACATGATCCTGCTGAAGGACAACCATGTGGACTTTGCCGGCGGCATCGCTAACGCCATCACGAAGGCAAATGAGTATATTAAAGCTAACCACAAGGACGGCATGAAGATAGAGATTGAGGTGCGCAACTTCAAGGAGTTGGACGAGGCGCTTGCCACGGGTCACGTGGACCGCATAATGCTCGACAACTTCACGCCAACCGACACCAAAAAGGCCGTCGACATCGTGGCAGGCCGCTGCGAGATTGAGTCGTCGGGCGGCATCACCTACGACACTCTCCGCGACTACGGCGAGTGCGGCGTGGACTACATCTCGGTGGGCGCGTTGACCCACTCGGTGAAAGGTCTGGACATGAGTTTCAAGGCTTGCTAACGGCGCTTGGCCGACAGCATGTCAGCAATACGGAAGCCTGCAAAATCAGAGATGGTTTTGTGGGCTTCCGCCTTTATTGCGTCGAGGGGCAGCGTAGTGGCGAGTCCCACCACCGTGGCGCCCGCAGCCTTGCCCGAGGCGATGCCCGACAGCGAGTCCTCAAACACATAGCAGCGCTCCGCACTCACCCCGATGGCGTCCGCGCCGATGAGATAAGGCTCGGGGTGCGGCTTCGAGTGCGTCACGAGGTCGCTCGTAATCACCGCGGCAAAGCGGCTGCGGAACGATGGCAACTGCGCGTAGAGATTGTCCATCTTCAGCCGCGAACTGCTCGTCACCACCGCACACGGGATGCCCTCGGCGTTGAGGTCGTCGACAAACCGCATTGCCTCGGCAAACGGCACGTAGCGCATCTCGCGCTCAAAGTCGTTGATGAGTTGGAGGATATGCTCCTGCCGCGCCGCGTCGGGGAAATACGTGTCGAGAATCTTCGGGAGCGTGTTGCCCTTGATTACGTGCGCAAAGTCAGAAACCCCAGTGGGGTAAATCTTGTCGATGCCCTCCCAAAACGTGGTGTAGACCGACTCGCTGTCGATGAGCACCCCGTCAAGGTCGAAAAGTACGCCGATATTGTCCATAAGTTGTTCGTCTTTTGATTAAGGTGCAAATATAGTGCAAACGCGGCGAAAATACGCTAAAATTTTGAGGATTGGAGAATAGTGTGTAATTTCGAAGTCTACAACGAAGATTATGACACAAGACTTTCAACTGCGCGTGGATCCGCGCACGGCAGCCAGCAGCGACCGCATAGTGCGGAGCATAGCGCAGACCGAACGCATAGCCATTGACAGAATAAAGATGCACCGCATCGTGAAGCGGTCGATCGACGCCCGCCAGCGCAAGGTGATGGTGAACCTCACCGTGCGTTGCTGGATTGACGAGATGCCCGCCGACACCGCCCGCTATGCGCCCTATCGCTACGGCGACGTAAGGGGCGCGAAGCAAGCCATCGTGGTGGGCGCAGGCCCCGGCGGACTATTTGCCGCGCTGCGACTCATCGAACTCGGCGTGAAGCCCGTGGTGGTGGAGCGCGGCAAGAACGTTGACGACCGCCGTCGCGACCTCGCACAGATTTCGCGCGCCGGCATAGTCGACGAAAATTCCAACTACAGTTTTGGCGAAGGCGGCGCAGGCGCGTACTCCGACGGCAAACTCTACACTCGCAGCAAAAAACGCGGCTCGGTGGATCGCATACTCCAGATATTCAACCAGTTTGGCGCATCGGAGAGCATCCTCATCGACGCCCATCCGCATATCGGCTCCGACAAACTCCCAGCCGTGATAAAAGCCATGCGCGAGCAGATACTCGCCAGCGGCGGCGAGGTGCATTTCTCCACTCGCGTAACCTCGCTGAAGGTTGACGGCGAGGAGGTTATGGGCGTGAAATGCCACGACGGACGCGAATTTGACGGACCAGTGGTCCTCGCCACTGGACACTCCGCGCGCGACGTGTATCGCATGCTACACGCTGAGGGCGTAGACCTCGAAGCCAAAGGCATCGCCGTGGGCGTGCGCCTCGAGCATACGCAGCACCTCATCGACCAGATACAGTACCATTCGCCCGAAGGTCGCGGCGAGTGGCTCCCCGCGGCAGAATACAGTTTTGTGACGCAGGTCGACGGCCGCGGTGTCTACTCCTTCTGCATGTGCCCCGGCGGCATCATCGTGCCAGCGGCGAGCGGCCCCAACCAATTGGTGGTCAACGGCATGTCGCCGTCCAATCGCGGCTCCCGCTGGTCGAACTCCGGTATGGTGGTGGAAATCCATCCCGAAGATTTGGAAGATAAATATGACAAGTTTGGTGTGCTGAAAATGATGGCTTTCCAAGACGACCTCGAGCGGCTCTGCTTTGAGCAAGCAGGCTGCACGCAAAACGCTGGAGCACAGCGGATGAAGGACTTTGTGGATGGCAAACCATCAGCCGACCTTCCCCGCACCTCCTACGCCCCAGGCATCCATCCCTCGCGCCTCGACCAGTGGCTACCCCCGTTCATCGGTAAGCGCCTGCAGGCAGGTTTCCGAAAATTCGGCAGTTTTGCCCGCGGCTTCCTCACCAACGATGCCATACTCATAGGCGTAGAGTCGCGCACCTCGTCGCCTGTGCGCATACCGCGCGACCGCATCACCATGACCCACATCCGCATCCGTGGACTCTATCCTTGCGGTGAGGGGGCAGGTTATGCTGGCGGCATAGTCTCCGCAGCGATGGACGGCGAGAAATGCGCCGAAGCAGTTGTTGAATCAATGAAAACAGAGAGTAATGAATAGAATTCTGACAATACTGATTGCGATGCTCCTTCTGACCTCCTGTGTCAAGGACAAACGCGAAGAAACAGAAACTCCAGTGGGGATAGGTGACAAAATCCCTACGCTGTCGGTGGTGACAAGCGACGGCACGGTGGTGGACAACAACTCGCTCCGAGGTAAGCCTTCGCTGATATGTTTCTTCCGCACCACATGCCCCGACTGCCAGCAGGAGTTTCCCACACTGCAGCGCATCTACGACGACTACAAGCAGGTGCAGGTGATACTGATAAGTGTAGGGCAGGAACAGTCCCCAATAGCGGAATATTGGGCAGCAAACAGCCTAACGTTGCCATACTCCGCCCAGCAGGACAGGACCATAGCCAAGACCTTCGGAGTGAGTAGCATTCCGCAGGTGTATGTATGCACGGCCGACGGCGTGGTGCGCTACTTGCACGGCGACAACCCAATAGCCACCTACGACCAACTTAGTAAAGAATTAAACGAATTGCTGAATGATTGAAACGATAAAGACCGACTTGCGCAACTATCTCCTCTCGCTCGGCGAGATTGACGAGATGTTGCCCGACTGCCCCGATGTGGAAGAAAAATGGAAACAGATTGCCGAAACCTATCTGCCTGACGGACTGCGAGAATTCAATGCCTATCCAACCGTTTCGCTCGGATGGATGATGTTCATGGGGATGGCGATGGCGCAGTTCTGGGATAAGGATTGGGAACTCTATTCGATTGTCGACAATCTCTACCGCAAGGTGCGCGACGAGCGCGGATTCGACGCCATGGACGACCATGTGCTTGAGGATGTGCTTGAACTCGATGCACAACAGGCAGAGAAGACTAGCGCGCTGGTGGGCGAATGCGCCTCGCGCACGTTGTCGCATCTGCTCCACAAGGTGAAGAACGAGAACATCGAGCCAAACACCGAAGAAGCCTTCCGCGCCTATGTAGACTGCCTGCACCAACTATATACCTTCGGCGTGGCGGTGCAACTCAAGCGCCTCGGCTACCGCATGGTGCCGCTTAATTAGCGCTTGCCGGCACACAAATCAATCGGCGGACAACGGTAGCGATGATGCTAAACCGTTGTCCGCCGACTTTATTGTGTCTGCGAGGATTACTATCCTCCGAAGTTGTCGTAACTGATGCTTTCCGGATCTACTCCGAGTCCGTCGAGCATCTTCACCACAGCGTTGCTCATTGGGCCAGGACCGCACATGTAGTATTCGATGTCCTCAGGCGCGTCGTGGTTATTCAAGTAAGTGTCGTACATCACTTGGTGAACGAAACCAGCCGTATACTTTACGCCCGCAGCATCGGCGGCAGGGTCTGGGCGGTCGAGCGCCAAGTGGAACTTGAAGTTAGGGAATTCCTTCTCAAGCGCGAGGAAGTCCTGAAGATAGAACACCTCGTTGAGCGCACGCGCGCCGTAGAAGAACGACATCTTGCGGTCGCGGGTGTTGAGCGTCTTGGTCATATACATGATCTGCGCGCGGAGAGGAGCCATACCGGCGCCACCGCCCACCCAAATCATCTCTTTCTTCGAATCGAACTTCGGATGGAAGTCGCCGTAAGGGCCGCTCATCATCACCTTGTCGCCCGGCTTGAGAGTGAAAATATAGGAAGAAGCGATGCCTGGCATCACATCTTGGAATCCCACCTGTGGTTTCGGCTTGAACGGAGGAGTGGCGATTCTCACAGTAAGCATGATGCGGTCGCCCTCTTCAGGGTAGTTAGCCATAGAGTAGGCGCGTACAGTTTCCTCGTCGTTCTTGCACTTGAGTCCGAACAGTCCGAACTTCTGCCACGACGGGAGATATTCCTCGCCAATCGACTCCTTGTCGATGTCCTTGTCGTAGTCCATCTGATATTTAGGAATCTTAATCTGCGCGTAGGAACCTGGCAGGAAGTTCATGTGTTCGCCCTTAGGCAATGCTACGATAAACTCCTTGATGAATGTAGCCACATTCTTGTTGGAAATCACTTCGCATTCCCATTCCTTTACGCCAAGAACAGATTCCGGCACAACAATTTTCATGTCGTTTTTCACCTTCACTTGGCAGCCGAGGTGCCAATTGTTCATCATCTCCTTGCGTGAGAAGTGCACCTTCTCGGTAGGGAGCGCCTCGCCGCCGCCTTCAGTGATTCTCACACGGCATTGGCCACAACTGCCGCCACCGCCGCATGCCGACGGAAGGAACACCTTCTGGCTTGCAAGAGTCGAAAGGAGAGTACCTCCGGTTTCAACTTCAACTTTTTCTTTGTCGTTGATGTCGATATTCACTTTGCCCGACGGCAAGAGATATTTCTTGGCAATCAGCAAAATGGCGACAAGAACAATCGTTACTGTGAAAAACAGTATCGTGCTTGTTAGTATAGTTATGTTTGAGAGTATCATCGTCTTAAATTTTGATGCCGAGGAAACTCATGAAGGCAATGCCCATGAGACCCGTAATGATGAACGTAATGCCGATACCCTTCAGTGGGGCAGGGATGTTAGAGTAACTCAAGCGCTCGCGGATTGCGGCGAGGCACACGATGGCAAGCATCCAACCGATGCCGGAGCCAAGACCGTAGATTGTGGCGGTGCCTACCGAGCCGAAGTCGCGCTGCTGCATAAACAGCGAGCAGCCGAGGATGGCGCAGTTCACGGCAATCAGCGGCAAGAAGATGCCGAGCGATGCATAGAGCGACGGCGAGAATTTCTCGACAGCCATCTCCACCAACTGTGTCATTGAGGCAATGACGGCAATGAAGAGGATGAGGCTAAGGAAACTCAGGTCGACATTTGCAAATTCAGGACTAAGCCAACTCAATGCTCCCGGGCGCAGGAAATGCATCTCCAGGATGTAGTCGATAGGCAGAGTAATCACTAGCATGAAGGTGACCGCGATGCCAAGGCCGAAGGCTGTCTTCACATTTTTCGACACAGCAAGATATGAACACATGCCCAGAAAGTAGGCAAAGATCATATTGTCGATAAAGACGGAGCGTATAAATAGATTTAAACTTTCCATAATCAAAATGTTGTGATGTTAATCTTTCTCCTGCAATTCTTTGTTGCGTGAGCGGTGAACCCAAATGATGCAAGCCACCGTGATGAGCGCCATTGGCGGCAGAATCATCAAGCCGTTGTTTTGGTAGCCGGCATCGTAGAGCGCTTGTGGGATAATCTTGTAGCCCAGCAATGTGCCCGAGCCGAGGAGTTCGCGCAAGGTGGCCACGATGATGAGAATCAAGGCATAGCCGATGCCGTTGCCGATACCGTCGAGAAACGACGGCCAAGGCTTGTTGGCGAGGGCAAACGCCTCAAGACGTCCCATAAGGATACAGTTGGTGATGATCAGTCCGATAAACACCGACAACTGCTTGCTCACTTCGTAATTGTAGGCCTTCAGGAATTGGTCAACGATAATCACCAGTGCCGCCACAACAACCAGTTGTACAATGATGCGGATGTTGTTAGGGATGGTGTTGCGGATGAGAGAGATGATGACGTTGGAAAATGCCGTCACTGCCATCACCGAAATGCCCATCACAATGGCCGGCTCCAACTTTGCTGTTACAGCCAGACACGAGCAGATGCCCAGAATCTGGACAACCACAGGGTTGTTCTTCGACAGTGGGTTGAACAGTACTGCTTTATTCTTATTGCTAAGTATAGCCATATCTATTTTATTTTTGGTTCTGTTTTAAACTGTTTAGGAAGGCATCGTAGCACGACAGGCACGACTGCAACATTGACTGCACACCCTTACTTGTGATGGTGCCGCCCGAAATGCCGTCCACGTAGTCGGAGCCGTCGGTAGGCGTCTTGCCGGACTTCATCACCGATACCGACTTGAACTCACCGTCTTTGTAGAGATGCTTGCCGTTGAACTGGCCAGCAAATGCAGGTTTGGCGATTTCAGCGCCAAGACCCGGAGTTTCGCCCTGGTGAGAGAAGTATGCGCCGTAGATGGTGCTTCCATCGCTCTCCACAGCCACATAGCCCCAGATAGGGCCCCAAAGCCCTGCTCCGTAGACTGGCAGAATGTATTTGGTCGACTTGTCAATGTCGCAGACAAACACCGGCAACTGGCGCTCAGCCTGAGGCTTCTTCACCTCGTTGGCGATGGTCACGTTGAAAGCCTCGCCCTCGAGTTTTTCGCCCTTATCGTTGACAATGTAGGAGTCCACCACGTATTTGTCGTATAGTTCAATAGCGTTTGATTCGTCCGACGTAACGCGAATTGCGCTCAGCATCTGCTGCATCTTGTCAATCTTGATGTTGTCGTCCTGCTTAGGCTTGAGGGCAAGAGCCACCCACGCCAACACTGCGCCAACGATGCACACAAGCACAGAGATGTAGATGATTGTATATGTATTACTTTGCTTGTTCATAATTCTAACCTTGTTTAGCACGGCGCATTCTGCGACGTATGTTTGATTCAACAACACAATAGTCGATAAGCGGCGCAAAGGCGTTCATCAAGAGAACTGCGAGCATTGCACCCTCAGGATAGCCTGAGTTGTAGACTCTGATCAGGATGGCGATTACGCCCACCAAGAAGCCGTAGATGATTTTGCCCGTATTGGTGTGGGCTGCGGTTACAGGGTCGGTTGCCATAAACACAGCAGCAAAGGCAAAGCCACCGAGGCAGATGTGCTCAACAGGGTTGAGGAACGAGCCCGGATAGGTTGCGCTCGGGAAAGCGTGTGCGATGAATCCCATTACCAGTCCGCCGGCAAACACGGAGAGGATGATTCTCCAACTAGCAATGCCAGTGAGCAACAGAATCGCTCCGCCAATGAGGATAAACAGAGTCGACGTCTCGCCGATGGAGCCAGGGATTAGCCCAAGGAACATGTCCCACAGCGACATGTCGGTACCAGTGATGCCCGACAGGTGCAGGCTGTTGCCCACATTGGTGGCAACCTGTCCCAGCGGGGTCGCGCCCGAGAAGTTGTCGATAGTCGAGCCGTCAGCCAAACCGAAAATTGAATGGTCGGCGACAAACACGTTGTCGCCCGACATCTTCGACGGGTAGGCAAAGAAGAGGAATGCTCTCGTCATCAATGCCACATTGAAGATGTTCATACCCGTGCCGCCAAACACCTCTTTCACAAAGATTACGGAGAATGCCGTAGCCACGGCAATCATCCATAGCGGTGTGCCTACAGGGCAAATCATCGGGATAAGAATACCCGACACGAGAAAACCCTCTTGAATCTCGTGTTTGCGGATTTGAGCCGAGGTAAACTCGATGCCGAGGCCCACCACATAGGAAACTACAATCTTTGGCAACACAGCCAAGAAGCCATAGGCGAGCGAAGCCCAGAACTCAGGCACCTGCCCGATTGACAGGTAGCGCTGGTAGCCAACGTTGTACATGCCAAAAATCAATGCCGGCATCAACGCAAGTACCACGATGATCATCGTGCGCTTGGAGTCGTTGCTGTCGTGGATGTGCACACCCGTCTTCGAAGTAGTGTTGGGTGTGAACAAGAAAGAATCAAATCCGTCATAGACCGACTGTAGTTTCTCAAACTTTCCGCCTGGCCTGAATTGAGGCTTGATTCCGTCGAAATATTGTTTTAATTTTTTCTTCATCAGTCTGTATCGTTAATTCATTTCTTTTCTGAGATAGTCAAGACCTTCGCGGACAATGCGTTGAAGTTCGAGTTTCGACGTGTCGATAAACTCGCAGAGGGCAAAATCTTCAGGCACAACTTCATAGATGCCCAGTTGCTCCATCTTGTCGATGTCGCGGGCGATGATTGCCTTGACGAGGAACTCCGCATAGATGTCCATCGGGAACACCTTGTCGTATTCGCCAGCCATTATAATAGCCCTTTCGCCGCCGTTAACCTTGGCGTCGAAGTGGTATTTTTTCTTTGGAGTGAGCCACGACCAGAACGTGCGGCTGGCGCTGTACTTCTTTGCGCTCAGCGATGCCCATCCGAGCATCTCGCAGTCGTTGGTCACTTCCGGTATCACCGTAACTTGGCGGTATGGATAGCGGAGGAATCCGTCCTTGCCCACGGCTTGCCCGGTGAGCACGTTGCCCGAGATGATGCGGGCATTTGCTTCGTCCTTTACATTGCCTTTGAGCAGTTCTGCCAATGACGCGCCCTCGGTTGTGGCTACGAAGCGAGGCTCATTGAGCATCTCGCCGGTCAGGGCAATGATGCAAGAACGGTCGGCATAACCATCGGCAAACAGTTTGCCGATTTTCACTACAGTCTCTGGCTCAATTGTCCAAACCACTTCACCTTTATTTATTGGCTTGATAGCGGCAATCTGCGTGCCGGCATTGCCTGCAGGATGCGGGCCGCTGACAGTAGCCGTTTCTGCGCCTTGCGCTTCAATCACGAAATCCTCGCGGCAACCTACATACACCTTGCCGTCGGTCAGCGACGCCAATCGCTCAACACCTTTCTTAAATGCGTCCTCGTTGCCCTCAAGCAAAAGCGAGTGGGCAGGGGAGAGAGGTGCGGAGTCGAACGTAGAGATGAAAATGTCGCGTGGCTTGTCGTCGGGCGACGGAACTATGCCATAAGGGCGCTGGCGGAACATTGCCCACAGTCCCGATTTGAGGAGCGCACCCTTTGTGTCGCCAAGTTCCTCTTTCGAGAGCACGCAATGCTCTTGCTCTGCGTCGGCCTTGATGCGTATCGATTCGATTTTTCGCCGCGCGCCGCGCTCGATGGCCGTGATTGTACCGCTCACGGGCGATGTCACTACAATGTCAGTGTGGTTCTTGTCGTGGAATAGGGCTTCACCATACTTAATCTTGTCGCCTTCCTTCTTGAGCATCTTCGGCATTAGTCCGCAGAAGTCGTCGGGCACGATGGCATACTCCGAAGCCGGAGCATCCAACTGGCTCACCGACCCTGTGGCCGCACCGATAAGATGCAAGTCGAGGCCTTTCTTAATCTTCAATTGTATAGGCATTATTTTGTGGTTAAAATCATTTGCCAAAATTACTAAAAAATCGTTGTTTATTGTGTTTTGTGGGGTGAGAAAAATACGAAATTCAACAATTCGCCGTTTAAGAAATTAAAAATATGCATCGAAATTTAAAAATAATCGTGCTATTTTGGCGAAATAAAAATATTGTGGTACATTTGCCATTAAATAGAGGGTG
>CAVEIP010000030.1:12880-22480 GCA_963615935.1 [Ruminococcus] lactaris
GCCTAACACCACTCCACAAAAACCAGTGGCAGCTAAGAGTGCAAAAGCTCAAGGTGAACACAAAGTTCGTGGTATTAAAAATGCATTCTTGGTCATTGTCTGCTGTGCAGTAGTGGCAGTTTGCTTGTTCTTGTTCGTCTTTGGTAACCCAGCACACTTCGACACGACTTTGACAGGTGCTTCGGTTGCATTCATCGACAACCCTGACGGTCACTGGAAACCGACTGACCTTATCGGTACTGTCTACATGGGTGGTATCATCGTGCCAGTTCTTCAAACATTGTTCCTCACCGTTATCGTGCTTTCTGTAGAGCGTTCTATCGCTTTGGCAAGCGCTAAGGGTTCTGGTAGCATCTCTAAGTTTGTTGCCAACATCAAGGCAGCCCTCACTAAGGGTGACATCGCAAAGGCTCAACAACTTTGCAAGGCTCAAGGCGGTAGCGTAGCTGCTGTCGTTGCTGCTGCTTTGACTAAGTACGAAGAAATGGATAAGAACACTATCCTTACTAAAGAGCAAAAATTGACTTCTTTGCAACAAGCCGTTGAAGAAGCAACCGCTTTGGAAATGCCTTCATTGCAACAGAACCTCCCAGTTGTCGCTACAATGACAACTCTCGGTACTCTCGTCGGACTTCTCGGTACTGTGCTCGGTATGATCAAGTCATTCCAGGCCCTCGGTGCTGGTGGTGGTAGCGTTGACTCAATGGAATTGTCTGTCGGTATTTCCGAGGCACTTGTCAACACTGCATTCGGTATCGCAACTGGTGCATGCGCCGTAATTTCTTACAACTTCTTTACTAACAAAATCGACAACCTTACGTACGCAATTGACGAAATCGGTTTCTCAATTGTACAAACGTTTGCTGCTACTCACTAATCTGTAATATAAGGTAATTTAAGGAAATATGGGAAGAGTAAAAATCAAAAGGAAGAGCACGCTCATCGACATGACCGCGATGAGTGACGTGACCGTACTTTTGCTTACATTCTTCATGTTGACATCGACCTTTTTGCAGAAAGAGCCAGTAACCGTAAAAACACCGTCTTCTATCTCGGAGGAAGCAGTTCCTTCAAGCAACTTGGTTACAGTCCTCGTTGACCAGAAAGAAAACGTGTTCATTTCGTTCACTGGATCAAAGAGTATGTCGAGCGACACAGTACGAATGGAAGTATTGAAGCGTGCAGTGTCCAGATACAACGAACTCCACAAAGACCAACCAATCAACCTCACTAACGAGCAGGTTGCATCTTTTGGAAAACTCAACATGTTTGGCTGTCCTTTCAAGAAACTGCCTGAATTGTTGAGCAAACCGTCAGCCGACCAAGACTTGGCCATGAACCCTGACAAACCAGAGTTTATCGGGTCAATCCAAATCGACGGTCGCCGCACTTTTGAACAGAATCCTAATGAGTTCCAGATTTGGATGCTCGCTTACCGCGATCTTGCAACTCAACTCAAGGCTGACGTTACAAAGAGCGACGGCTCTAAAGACGAAGACGGCACAGTCTACGACTTGATGAAACAAGGTAAAGTTGTTTCTATCAAATCTGACGAAGCCACTCCGTTCTCGGTTGTTCACGTTGTAATGGATAACTTGCAAACTTTAAGTATGAATAAGTTCTCGTTGATGACCTCATTAAAACAAAAGGAGGATTAAGCATATGGCACAGATTGAACAAAGTAGTGGCGGAAAGCAGAAAAAGGGCGCCCAGAAAAAGATGCACATTCACGTTGACTTCACTCCGATGGTCGACATGAACATGCTTCTGATTACGTTCTTTATGCTTTGTACTACGATGCTCAAGTCTCAGACTTTGAACATCATGCTCCCTTCTAATGAGAAGGTCACCAACAAAGACCAAATGACTCAGGCTAAAGCCGACAACGCATTCACAATCATTGTCGACAGCAAGCGTGAGAAAGGTGAAACCCTCGCCAACGGTGAGGTAGCTCCGGGCAAGATTCTCGCTAACTACGTTTATTACTATAAAGGTAAAGGCGTAGACGAAAGCGGAACAATTATTGCTCCTCTTGAAGAGCCTACAAAATATCATTCTACCAATGTCAACGCTGGAGTTGTTGACAACATCCGCGACGTCCTCGAAAAGATCAACAAAGAGGTTTTGAAAGAAATCAACGATCTTGAGAAGAAGTACAACGGCGGTAAGGGTAGCATGACTGAGCAGGAATACAAAAAAGCACAGGAAGAGATTATCAACAAAAAGCGCGATAACAAGCCGGTTGTTGTGATCAAAGCTACTGACAATGCTTCGTTTGTAAACCTAGTTAGCGCTCTCGACGAAATGCAGATCAATGGTTTCAACACCTTCCAGATCAATAAGCTGAACAAGAACGACTCTATTCTGCTTAATGATTTCTATGCTAAGCATCCGGATCATGTGCAGAAATAATGATGAATTGGTCAGATTAATTGTTGAATTTTAAAAAGCAAAAGAAATGGCAAAAGATGTAGATCTTTCATCAAAAGAGTGGCGCGACCTTATCTTTGAAGGTAAGAATAAAGAGTTTGGCGCTTATAAATTGCGTCAAGGCTCTGAAACTCGTCACAACAAGGCGTTCTGCTATGTTCTTGTCGGTCTCGTGGCTGTATGTTTGCTGATCTTCGGTTACATGAAGTACGATGCCTACAAAACCCAGAAACTCGAAGAAGAGCAACGGGCATTGTTGGCTCAACAGCAGAAATTGGCTCAAATGGAGGCTGAGAAAGAAGAAGAGAAGGAAGAAGAGGTTGAACAAGTGGAAATTGAGGAGGTTAAACCTGAAGAGCCTCAGTTGGCCACTCAGTTGATGACTGAACTTCTCCTTACTGATACTCCTAAAGAGGAAAACGAAATCAAGACCAACGAGGATATCAAGCAAGACAACTCTGTGATGTCTACTTTCACTCAGGCTGGTTCTGACGACGTGAGCCTCATCAAGGAGCACAAAGAAGAAGTCGTTCAAGAGAAACCTAAGGAAGAGAAGAAGAAAGAAGAAGTGTTCACCCACGTTGAGCAAATGCCTAAGTTCCCTGGTGGTGATGCAGAACTTTACAAGTTCATCAGCAACAACCTCCAATACCCGGCAATGGCAATCGAGAACAACGTCCAAGGTAAGGTTATCGTACAATTTGTCGTAACTAAGGACGGTTCAATCGGTAACGTGAAGGTTGTACGTAGCGTTGACCGCGACCTCGACAACGAGGCAGTGCGTGTCTGCAAGAAACTCCCGAAATTCGTTCCGGGTAAGCAAAACGGACAAGCCGTTAACGTATGGTACACACTCCCTGTAACCTTCAAACTCCAGAACTAATCTGAATAAGATTACAATAAAAAAGGACGGATGGGCAATTGCTCATCCGTCTTTTTTTATTGTCTCGTTCGCCGCGAATTAATTTCGGTACAGTAGAAAACCGGCTCAGTAGAAAAACTCTGGGGATGGAATAAATTGTTATCACGACACACCAAAAGTCAGACGGCCACGCCCCTGTAGCGCCACCTACAGGGCGCAAGTTATTGTGTATCTGGATTTCCCCAGGCTGAAGCCATGGGGTTCTATCTATTGCGCCTCGATGAGGCTCGCTGGCAAAGTGATACAACAAAGTTGCTAAATTCCCTAGACCTTTTCTAACGTGCCGTTATTTGTCCGCTTCTGGCTTTGGCGCTTCTTTTGGTTTGCGGTCGAAGAACGGGCTTTTCGATGATGCGCTGATGGCTATGGCTATTGTTTGGCTGCAGCCGGGAAGCCAGTTGAGCGTTTCCGACGACCAGCCGGCTGAGAAGAGCACACGGGTGTCGACGCGCATGTCCGACGCCATGGCGCATGCTGAGCCGATGGCAATGCCTACGTCGATGGAGTTGATGGCGCATGGGTTTTCCTTAGGGTTAAGTTCGCAAGTGGGGTAGCCACAGTAGCCGCAGTTCAGACCTTGTGGCTGGCGGCGTGTGCCGATAAGAAGCACCGCATCGCCATTGAGGATGCAGTCGGCATCGCGGAGCAAGAACTTGAATCCCGACTCCTCGCTCTTGCGGCGCATAGCCTCGGCAAGAGTCTGCAGGTCGTCGCGGTCGTCGACAAGGGCTATCTCAATGATGTCCACACCTTTTCCCTTCGGGGCAGTGCGAGCCGCCGTCATCATCCTGTGGGCGGCTTCAACCACCAGTTGGTGGCGCAAATCGCGTTCGTTGGTAATCATAATTGTGCTAATTTAATAGCCGTTAAATTAATGGCTGTTTATTTAATGGTTATTTCTTGAATCTCGAGAAAAGAGCGTCGATGCGGTCGTTCACGTGCAAGAGGCGGAACAAGCGGTCGCGCACACTGTCGATGGCTATGCATGCGGCAAAGATGCCCACTGTCGACGCAACAAGCATCGGCACAAATTCCCACGAATGCAGCCACGACTGCACGTGGAGCCAGTGGTGCCACAACTCGCGGCGCACCAGCAGGTTGTCGTGGATGAGATACACGCCAAATGTGAGTGGCGCGATGCGCACCATCAAGCGCACAAACCAATTGTCGGGAGCCTTGTAGCGTGCCGTCCAAAGGAAGAGCAACAGCGCTGCAATGAAGAGGATGCCGTTGTTGTCGTGATAGTCAATCATCATTGGTGCCGTCCACAGCGAGTAGAGGCTGAACAGGCGCATAAGGAAGATTGTTGCCAACACGATTGCCACAGCGAAATATGCCTTGCCGAAGTGGTTGGTTCCTTCGTGGTTGAAATGCAGACGGATGTAGCCGCCAGTGTAGAAGAGGAAGATGAACCACAGCAGCGAGTTGTTGCCACTCATGCGGTTGCCCAGTAGAAAGTCGAAATTGATAACCGCCATCACCGCCAAAAGCACAAGGTATTGCTTGCGCGTTAGCGCCTGCGCCACGATGGCGAGAAATGGAGCCAACGCCACGAGAGCCACATAGCGGGTGGCAAACCAATAGCGGTCGTTGTAGAGCGGGAACAGCGACTGCCAGAAGTCGTTCCATCCCAAATGCCTCGACGAGAACGCCAAGAATAGGAAGAAAATCGAGAGGGAATAGAATGCAATCGGCGCCCATGTCTTGGGAATTTTCTCCCATTTGGGCTTGGTTTGCCGAATCATGAAATAGCCAGAAATGAGGATGTAGCAGTTGGTCGACACCTTTGCCAGACATCCAATCAGTTCGATGGAGCAGAGATTGAAGAGCGATGCGGCGTCGCTGCTCACACCATGAGGCTTGAAACCCACGCCATGCATTAGGAAATGCCACACCACAATGAGAAACATTGCTACGACTCTAAGAATTTCAAAACTCGGGTTTCGCTGTTTTGCCATACGTTTTTGGGTAGTTGAAAATTTCTGCAAAATTAGCAAATGTTTTGCAAATAGCGGCCTTTGGAGTATCTTCGCATAAATAATGCTATCTTTATGATCAAGAAAACTTTTGAAGTAACCGATATGAGTTGCGTGGTTTGCGCTGGAAATGTGGAGCGCGCCGTGCAGGCTCTCAAGGGCGTAGGCATAGCCAAGGTCAATTTTGCAGCCAATGAGTTGACTGTGCATTTCGACCCTCGGATAATCAACATACGACAGATTAAGGCGGCCGTTGAAGCCGCAGGCTACGGCCTCGTTATCGATGGTGAGGTCGATGAAGAGCAGGTGCATCGCCGCGCCTATCGCACCCTGGTTTGGCGCCTCGTTGCGGCATGGGTTGCCGCCGTTGTGGTGATGGCGCTTTCGATGTCGGAGGCAGGCACCACAACCGCAGGCCGCTGGACGTTGGCGGCTGTCACCACCTTGTCGCTTGCCTACTGTGGCTCGGTGTTCTACAGGAAAGCGTGGAAGATGATGCTTCAGCGCTCTGCTAATATGGACACTCTCGTTTCGCTCAGCACCTTGGCGGCATGGGCATTCAGCCTGTTCCTTGTCTTGTTCCCCGACTTTGCCCAGCATCACGGCATGGGTAGCCACGTATATTTCGACTCAGCCACTATGATTGTGGCGTTTGTGCTTACTGGACGTTTGCTTGAGGAAAAAGCCAAGAACAGTACCACATCGGCCATCCGTTCGCTCATCGAACTGCAGCCAACCAATGCCACTGTGCTCGATGGGCGCGGCGGCGAGATGCTTGTCGACATTAAGGACATCCACAGTGGCGCATTAGTGATTGTGAAGCCTGGCGGACGCATCCCCGTGGATGGTATCATCGAGAAAGGCGAGACCTATGTGGACGAGAGCATGCTCACTGGCGAACCGATGCAGGTGGCGAAAAAGATCGACGATAAGGTGTTTGCCGGCACCGTCAACAAGAACGGCGCCATCGTGGTGAAGGTCACCGCCGATGCTGATACGTCACTGCTGGCACGCATCGTGGAGTCGGTGCGTGAGGCTCAGGGTAGCAAGGCTCCCGTGCAACGCGTGGCTGACATTATCAGCCGCTATTTCACCTATGTGGTGGTCTCCATTGCCGTGGTTACTCTCATTGGATGGCTCATCGCTGGCGGGGGCATTGCCACTGCTATTATCAGTGCGGTGTCGGTGCTCGTGATAGCCTGTCCGTGTGCCCTCGGACTTGCTACACCTACGGCAATCACAGTTGGCATCGGCAAGGCCGCCGAGTCGCATATGCTCATTAAGGACGCAAGCGCGCTGGAGCGCATCTGCAAGGTGACGGACATTGTGCTCGACAAAACCGGCACAATAACCGAGGGCAAGCCCGTGGTGGTGTCCGCTAAAATCTCTGCCGAGGCGAGCGACAGCGACCTCGGAGCGTTTCTCGCTGCCGAGCGTCAGTCGGAGCATCCGCTGGCTGGCGTACTTGTGCAGTCGCTCGAAGACCGAGGCATCAAGGCTGTGCCCACCGACCGCTTCATTGCTATCGTGGGCAAGGGTGTGGAAGCCGTTTGCGGCGACCGCCACTACTGGGCAGGCAGCGAACTGATGGCGCGAGAGAACAAGGTTGAAGAGTCTGATATCCGCCTCGATTCGCAGGGCGGAACAACGATATTTTTCGGCTGCGAAAACCGACTGCTGGCAATGTTTGTGCTTGCCGACATGGTGAAGGAAACATCAGCGCCAGCCATTGCCGCCCTCAAGAGGCTTGGCCTGAGAGTGTATATGCTCACTGGCGACAACCGCGCCTCTGCTGAGCGTGTAGCCAACGATGTGGAAGTTACGGGCTTTGAGGCAGAAATGCTTCCAGCCGACAAGGAGCGGTTTATCCTCGACATGCAGCATCGCGGCCGCGTGGTGGCAATGGCTGGCGACGGCATCAACGACTCCTCGGCGTTGGCTCGTGCGGATGTGTCGATAGCCATGGGCAACGGTACTGACATAGCCATGGAAACGGCGATGATTACGCTCCCGACTTCTGACCTGCAGATGCTTCCGCGCGCAGTGCGGCTGTCGAAGAAAACGATGCGCATTGTGCGTCAAAACCTTTTCTGGGCGTTTATCTACAATATTATCGGATTGCCCGTGGCGGCTGGTCTCTTTGGAGTGATGCTCGACCCGATGTGGGCGAGTGCCGCAATGGCGGTTAGTTCGGTAACAGTGGTGCTCAACAGTCTGCGCCTCAAAATGATGAAACTCAAATAACGGTGGCAACAGACTACGGGTATAAAAGTATATGGAAGATGGCTTATCCCATCCTCTTCAGCCTCATTGTAGAGCAACTCATCAGTATTACCGACACCGCCTTCATGGGGCGTGTGGGCGAGGTGGAACTCGGAGCGGTTGCCCTTGCGGGCGTGTTCTATATGGTAGTGTTTATGGCAGGCCACGGATTCTGCGTAGGCGCGCAGATACTCATTGCCCGGCGCAACGGCGAAGGGCAGAAGGCGGAAGTAGGGCAGGTGTTCTATCAGGGCTTGTATTTCCTTATGGCGCTCGCTGTCGTGCTGTTTGCCGCGTGCCAGATTTTCGACAATGGCATCTTCTCCATGATGGTGACGTCGCCCAACGTGCTTGCCAAGGTTGAGTCCTATCTACACTATCGTGTCTACGGCTTCTTCTTCGCCTTTGCTAGCGGCATGTTCCAATCGTTCTACATCGGCACGCAGCGCACGCGCATACTCACCTATAACTCCATCGTGATGGTGCTCGCCAACGTGCTGTTCAACTACATCCTTGTGTTCGGCAAATTCGGTTGCCCAGCACTCGGCATCGCAGGTGCGGCAATCGGTTCGTCGCTCAGCGAACTTGTGTCGCTGGTGTTTTTCATTGTCTTTACCCGTATCCGCATCGACTGCCACGGTTTCGGCCTGTTGCGAATGCCCAAAATTGATTTCCAGCGCATGCGGTCGATTATCGGTGTGTCGCTTTGGGTGATGATTCAAAACACAGTTTCGCTATCCACGTGGTTTCTGTTTTTTGTCTACATCGAGCACCTCGGCGAGCAGTCGCTTGCCGTGGCGAATGTGGTGCGCAGCATCAACGGACTCCTTTTTATGGCCGTTTCCGCGTTTTCCTCGGCTTGCAGTTCGATTGTGAGCAACATGATAGGCTCGGGTCAGAGCGGCGAGGTGGGCGTGGCCATCCGTCGCCACATCCTGCTCAACTATGTTTGTGTTCTGCCTATTGTCATCGCCGTGGCTCTGTTCCCGCATGCGGTTATCGGCATCTATACCGACATTCCAGGTATGGCAGAAGCCGCCACGCCATCGGTGTGGATGATGTGTTCGTCCTATCTGCTTCTCATCCCCTCCGACATCCTGCTCAATGGCGTCTCTGGCACGGGCAACACACGCATGGCTTTCTACTTGGAAATACCCGCGTTGGTGGTCTATGTGGCTTACATCACAGTGCTTATCGACTACTGCCACGCTGATGTGATGTGGTCGTGGACTGTCGACCATCTTTATGGCCTTGTAATGGTCGTAGCCTGCAGCATCTACCTCAGCCGCGGCACTTGGCGCAACCGCAAAATCTGACCGCTCGGTTTTCTAGGCAAGACGCATTTTTTTTGAATAAAAAGGTGGCGAAGTTATTGTAGTATAGAAATTTATGCGTACCTTTGCACCCGACTATTATTAACATAATGTCTAACTTACTAAATTAACTTATTTTATTAACAATTAATTTTAAATGAGCGAATTAACAAATTCTCCAATTGCTGATTTCGACTGGGATTCGTACGAACACGGCGTAGTTGAATCAGGCAAGACTCGTGAAGAGTTGGTAAAGACTTACGATGAGTCCTTGAACACAGTAAAAGACAAGGAAGTAATCGAAGGTACAGTTATTGCGTTGAACAAACGCGAGGCTGTTGTTAACATCGGCTACAAATCAGACGGTATCATCCCAATGAGCGAATTCCGCTACAACCCAGATTTGAAGATCGGTGACAAGGTTGAGGTATTTATCGAAAACCAGGAAGACAAAAAGGGTCAGTTGATTCTTTCTCACAAGAAAGCACGCGCAGCACGCAGCTGGGATCGTGTCAACGAGGCTCTCGAAAACAACGAAATCATTAAGGGTTACATCAAGTGCCGCACAAAGGGTGGTATGATTGTCGACGTATTCGGCATCGAAGCCTTCTTGCCAGGTTCACAAATCGACGTGAAGCCTATCCGCGACTACGATGTATTCGTTGGTAAGACAATGGAATTCAAGGTTGTTAAGATC
>CAVEIP010000031.1:0-18782 GCA_963615935.1 [Ruminococcus] lactaris
CCTTAGCGTCCTTGTTCTGCTTCCAAGCCTCGAAACGGCGTTCAGCCTCTTCTGCAGTAAAAGCGCCTTTCTTTACACCACCGAGCAAATGCTTTTTCAAAAGCACGCCCTCGTTAGAGAGAAGACGACGAACAGTGTCGGTAGGTTGTGCACCTACGCTAACCCAATACAAAGCTCTATCGAAATCCAAACTTATTGTAGCAGGATTAGTGTTCGGATTATAAGAACCTATCCTTTCAATAAATTTACCATCTCGTGGTGCCCTGCTATCAGCGATAACAATCGGATAGAACGCATAGCGCTTGCGGCCATGACGTTGTAATCTAATTTTAGTTGCCATTAAAGTTTTGTTTAAATAAAAATATGTATTAAGATTATCGGGTGCAAAGGTACTAAGTTTTTAATTACTACACAAATATTTCGCCTGATAATTACCTCGGCTCAAAAAAACCATTAAAAAGTCTATAATTAATTGAACATTTTTGCCCCTAAAAGCATTATTATAGCAGACAAGACGAAAAGATACGCTCCCACGATGGTTAACAAACGAACTATAAAATATCTCTACAAAAATATCCGCCGTCCCAAGAATGGGTTGCCGCGCAAACTGCTTACCGAAGTGGAAGATTGCTGCCGCGAGTGCTTCAACATCACTTTTGACAACGAACACATGACCATCGGCGCCCTTGATGAGTGCAACCCCTTCCGCAACATACGCATCGCAAGCATCAACGGCTTCAAGATTGTTGACAATGAGGTTGCCGTAGTGATGGAGCAGTCAATCCTATTTTTCAACAACGCCACTGGCGCTATCGACGTTAACCTCCGCGAGCCGGAAGAAACGTTCTTCCAGCGACTCATAAACGGTATCAAGTACCGCATCGCCCATCTCACCGCCAAACCATGCTTTGAATAGCAAAACGATAACAATAAAAGCGCGCTGCAAGTCAACATGCAGCGCGCTTTCTATTTAGCCTATTTTCTTGGTTACTTCACTTGGCATCCAGGGGTTACCTCGCCTTGCGGGCCGATAACCACTAGTGAGCCGTCAGCATTTTCTGCCGAGAGAATCATACCCTGCGACTCTACGCCCTTGAGTTTGCGAGCCTCGAAGTTGGCAATGAAGCACACTTCCTTACCCACCAAATCCTCAGGTTTGTAGTACTTAGCAATGCCCGAAACAATGGTGCGTCCGCCCATACCATCGTCAATCTTGAATTTCAACAATTTGTCGGCCTTAGGCACTTTCTCGCATTCGAGCACCTTGCCCACACGGATGTCTAGTTTCATGAAATCGTCGAACGGCACATTGGCTGCAACAGGCTCTGGCTTGAAGTTCTTGAGTTTGTTTGCCTCTTTAGTGTCGTTCAGTTTCTTGATCTGCGCGTCAATCACACTGTCGTCAATCTTCTCAAACAAGAGTTCTGCAGGCTTGATTGTAGCGCCAGCAGGGATGATTGAGATGGAGCCCAACTCGTTCCAGTCGAACTTCTCCATACCGAGCATGCCGCGGAGTTTCTTCGACATAAACGGAAGGAACGGTTCGAAGGCGATAGCCAGGTTTGCAGTAATCTCGATGGCGATATTCATGATTGTTTCCACACGCTTCGCGTCGGTCTTCACCACCTTCCAAGGCTCCGTGTCGGCAAGATACTTATTACCGATGCGGGCAAGGTTCATAGCCTCCTTCAAAGCGTCGCGGAAACGGAAATGCTCAATGTAGTTCTCAACGTTGGCCTTCACGTCGGCAAACTCCTGCAGAGTCTGGCGGTCGTAGTCGGTGAGTTCACCGAGGGCTGGCACCACGCCGTTGTAGTATTTATGGGTAAGCACGAATGTCCGGTTCACGAAGTTGCCGAGGATAGCCACCAACTCATTGTTGTTGCGCGCTTGGAAGTCTTTCCATGTAAAATCGTTGTCCTTCGTTTCTGGAGCGTTGGCTGTAAGCACATAGCGAAGCACATCCTGCTTGCCTGGAAGGTCGCGGAGATACTCGTGCAACCACACAGCCCAGTTGCGCGATGTAGAAATCTTGTCGCCCTCGAGGTTTAGGAACTCGTTGGCAGGCACGTTTTCAGGCAACTGATATGTGCCGTCGGCCATAAGCATTGCCGGGAACACGATGCAGTGGAACACGATGTTGTCCTTGCCGATGAAGTTAATGATGCGTGTATCCTTGCTCTTCCAGTAGGTTTCCCAAGTGTCGGGCAGGAGTTCCTTGGTGTTGGAAATGTAGCCAATTGGCGCGTCAAACCACACATAGAGCACCTTGCCTTCAGCACCCTCTACAGGCACTGGCACACCCCAATCGAGATCGCGGCTCACGGCACGTGGTTGCAATCCCATGTCGAGCCACGACTTGCATTGGCCATAGACATTTGGCTTCCACTCCTTGTGCTCGTCGAGAATCCAGTGGCGCAACGTAGGCTCCCACTTGTCGAGAGGCAAATACCAGTGGTGGGTTTCCTTCAGCACAGGCTTGTTGCCGGTGATTGCCGAATGCGGCTCGATGAGGTCTGTAGCATTGAGCGATGTGCCGCAAGCCTCACACTGGTCGCCGTAGGCATGGTCGCTGCCGCAGTGAGGGCAAGTGCCCACAATGTAGCGATCGGCCAAAAACTGGTGAGCCTCTTCGTCGTAGTATTGCTTCGAGGTTTTCTCTACAAACTCACCCTTGTCGTAGAGTTTGCGGAAGAAGTCGCTTGCCATCTGCGAGTGGATTTCGCTCGTGGTGCGCGAATAGATGTCAAACGAGATGCCAAGTTCCTCAAACGAGTCCTTGATAATCTTGTGGTAACGATCCACGATGTCCTGCGGTGTCACACCCTCAGCCTTAGCCTTGATGGTGATGGGCACACCGTGCTCGTCGGAACCACCAATCATTATCACGTCTTCACCTTTGAGGCGCAAGTAGCGTGTGTAGATATCAGCGGGGACATACACACCCGCCAAGTGGCCGATGTGCACCGGACCGTTGGCGTAAGGCAACGCCGTGGTCACCAAAGTGCGTTTAAATTTCTTTTCTTCCATTATATCTGTTTTTAATTTTTATTCCAAATTTATCGTTTCCAGACGTTGACAATCTCACCGATAAACATAGTGTAGAGAAGCGAGGATTTTGATTGTCGCTTTCATATCATTCAAGTGTGTAACCCCACTCGTCGAGTGCGCGGCGCCAGTTTTGTTCAACGATTTTTACAGTCTCTTCCTTGTATTGATACTTGTTTTTCTTGTAACCCTTCTTCTTGTCGAGGTAAGCGCGGATAGCGGCTTCCGACTCATCGAAGCCCTTTAGTTGCAACTTCTGGTAGATTTCCTTAGTGAGGTCGAAGGCATTGTGCTCAAAGTCCTCAAACTTGATTTCCACAAGGTTGCCCTCCGGGATGAGGTGCTTGTCTGCCTCATAGCGGTTGTAAAGACGGTTGTAGGCCTCAACAATGTTGCCAACAATCTGCTCCTGCGAGATGTCCTGCAGTTGCAGCGGCTTGATGGTGTTGGTAAAGAAACTGCGAGTGCTCTCGAAAACCGTATAGGGGTTACGCTTCAAGTAGATGAACTTGGCGTTAGGGAACATCTCCACCAAAGTGCGTACACGACCCGTGTGAGGCGGATTTTTCGACAGATACTGAGTGCCGCCAGTGTTGGCGAGCGACACCTTCACCAAGCGCATGAACGTGTCCTTAAACACCTGTCGCTCCTCTTCTGTTATTTTCTCAAAAGTGAGGAAGCGGTCGCAATATTCCATCCAGCGCTCCGGGAAAAACCAGAAATTGTAGTACGTGTAAGGCATCATGTTCGACAGTGCGAACTCCTCCTCCTGTGGAAGGTCGGGGCGCAATTCCATGTTGTCGGTCGGGCGCTTGTCGGGCATCAGCATTGCCATGTTCTTCTTAAAAAACGGCTGTCCCCAAAGCACGAGGTGCGGGAACACGGTCTGATAGGTCGTGGTGTAGCCGAAATGCTTGTCGCAAGCAAACACATTGTGCACGAAAGTGGTGCCGCTACGCCAATGGCCAAGGATAAACAGAGGGTCTTCCTGCAACGGAGTGTCGGCAATCTTGCGGTATGCGCGGTTTTCGATTGGCACCAATGTGCTAAGCAGGCGGCAAACAGCCTTAGTCAAGCGGTATTTGCCCTTATAGTTGTCGCCGATATGCTGATCGTCGGTGAGTGTCTTGAAAGTCTGCCAATCAGCGCCAACGAGCGTATTGACAGGGAGTTTGTCAAATGTTAGTCCCATATCTTCAGGGTGCTATTTCGTTACTTTAATGTTAATACCCTGGCGGCCGAGTTCTTCGGCAACCTTCTTTATTGCTTCGAGGTACGACTCGTCGATGCCGAGAGCGCTGAGGCTGATGGTGGCGAGTGCATCGTCGTGCGCCATATCCTTTGCGTCAACGCGGTTAATAATCATACCAACCGCCGAAGTGTTGTTGGTAATCGGGTCGATGAGGATAAACGAGCCTGTCTGCTTGTTGGTGTGGTAAGGGTCAAACAGCAGTTCCTTGCCAGTGGTAAACACCACGCGGCCAATCTCGTTGAGTTCGAGATGATCCACCTCCGACTGCTCCATCGTGTTGACATTAACCTTATATTTGATTGAGTCGATGCGCGCACGCGTTGTGTTGGTGGTCTGCTTCAAGTAGAACTGTTTGCTTGGATCCATAGGAGCCTCGTCCATCCACACGAGCATTGCCTCGAAATTTCGGTCTTCGAGAGGAAGATTGTCTGGCTTCACAATCATTTCGCCGCGCGAAATGTCGATTTCGTCCTCCAGTGTAATTGTAACGCTCATTGGCGGGAACGCCTCTTCAATCTCGCCGTCGTAGGTAACAATGCTCTTCACCTTCGATGTCTTGCGCGACGGCAAAGCCATCACAGTGTCGCCCTTGCGCACTACGCCCGATGCCACCTTGCCGCAGAATCCGCGGAAGTCGAGGTTTGGACGAAGCACGTACTGCACCGGATAGCGGAAGTCGTTGTAGTTGCGGTCGAGGTCGATGGGCACTGTCTCGAGATAGTCGAGCAGGCACTTGCCGTCGTACCACGGTGTGCGGTCGCTCTTAGCCACCACATTGTCGCCGTCGAGCGCCGACAGTGGAATGCAAGTAACGTCGGGGATGCCAAGGGGAGCGACAAAATCTTGGAAATCTGCCACAATCTTGTCAAACACCTTCTTGTCGAAGTCCACAAGGTCCATCTTGTTGACGGCAAGCACGAGGTGCTTGATACCGAGCAGCGAGATGAGATAGGTGTGGCGGCGGGTCTGAGTAATCACGCCAGTGCGGGCATCCACTAGGATGATGGCAGCATTGGCTGTTGAGCCACCAGTAATCATGTTACGGGTGTACTGCTCGTGTCCTGGGGTGTCGGCGATGATAAACTTGCGGTTGTTGGTGCTGAAATAGCGGTAAGCCACATCGATAGTGATGCCTTGTTCACGCTCTGCCTTGAGGCCATCAAGGAGCAATGCGTAGTCAATGTGCTCGCCAGCGTTGCCCAAGCGCTTGCTGTCGCGCTCGAGAGCATCCAGTTGGTCTTCATAAATTTTCTTGCTGTCGAAGAGCAAGCGGCCGATGAGGGTCGACTTTCCGTCGTCCACGCTACCAGCGGTGAGAAATCTCAACAGATCCTTCTGCTCGTCCTTGTCGAGAAACTCCTTTATATTCAGTTTTGAATTGTTGTCCATTGTCGTTGTCTTAGAAATAACCTTCACGTTTCTTCTGCTCCATACTTGCCTCTTGGTCGAAGTCAATCACACGTGTGGTGCGCTCACTCTTGGTGGTGGTCATCATCTCCTCCACGATTTTTTCGATGGTGTCGGCTTCGCTCTCGATGGCGCCAGTCAAAGGCCAGCAGCCGAGGGTGCGGAAACGCACTTTCTTCATCTGAATCTTGTCGCGGTACTGCTCTGGCAGACGGTCATCGTCAGGCATAATGAGGTTGCCGTCCATTTCCACAATAGGGCGCTCCTTGGCAAAGTAGAGAGGCACGATTGGAATGTTCTCCAAGCGGATATACTGCCAGATGTCGAGTTCAGTCCAGTTCGACAACGGGAACACACGGATGCTCTCGCCCTTGCTGATGCGAGTGTTGTAGATGTCCCACAACTCTGGGCGCTGGTTCTTCGGGTCCCATTGGTGGAACTTGTCGCGGAACGAGAAGATGCGCTCCTTGGCACGGCTCTTCTCCTCATCGCGGCGGGCGCCGCCAAACGCTGCGTCAAACTTGTATTTGTCGAGGGCATGGAGCAAAGCCTGCGTCTTCATCAGGTCGGTGTGCACCTTGCTACCATGGGTAAATGGGCCTACACCGGCATTGAACGCTTCCATATTTGATTCAACGATGAGGTTCCAGCCGTATTCCTTGGCATAGCGGTCGCGAAACTCTATCATTTCCTTGAATTTCCATTTCGAATCGATGTGCATCAGTGGGAAAGGCACCTTGCCTGGTGCAAATGCTTTTTCGGCAAGACGTACCATCACTGACGAGTCCTTTCCGATAGAATAGAGCATCACAGGATTCTCGAATTCCGAGGCTACCTCACGGATGATGTAGATCGACTCGGCTTCAAGTTCCTTGAGATGACTTAAATTGTAGTCAGACATATCTATATATTGATTATTTTGTTATTTCGTTCTTTACTTTCGGGAGAATCAACTCCAACAACTTCTCCACCGATTGCTCTACCGACAGTTTCGAGGTGTCGAGCGCGATGGCTGGATTTTCGGGCGCTTCAAACGGTGCCGAGATGCCAGTGAAGTTCTTTATCTCGCCACGGCGAGCCTTGGCATACAATCCTTTAACGTCGCGTCGCTCGCACTCCTCAAGCGGTGTACTTACAAACACTTCAACGAAATCGTCCTTGCCAATGATTTCTGCAGCCATCTCGCGCAGTTGGTTGTTGGGGCTGATGAATGCAGCAATGGTGATGATGCCAGTGTCGACAAAGAGGCGTCCCACTTCAGCAATGCGGCGGATGTTTTCCACACGGTCTTCAGCCGAGAAACCGAGGTTGTTGTTGATGCCGCTGCGAATATTGTCACCGTCGAGTATACGGCAAAGCAACCCACGCTTATGGAGTTCACGCTCCAGGGCTATAGCCACCGTACTTTTGCCAGAGCCACTGAGGCCCGTAAACCAAAGCATCATGCCGCGCTGACCAAGGAGCGACTCCTTGTCGGCACGGCTAAGCATTCGGTCGAATATCGGATAAATATTTGTTGCTTTCTGTTCCATAATCATTTGTTTAGAAATTCCAAAACAGCGGTATTAATGTCACCGACAGCACAAAGGCTATGATGTTGAGCGGCAAGCCCACCTTCACGAAGTCGATAAATTTGTATCCGCCAACACCCTGCACAATAAGGTTTGTCTGATAGCCAATCGGAGTGCAGAAACTTGTTGATGCCGCAATGCATATCACCACAAAGAACGGCATCGGGTTCACACCCAACTCATTTGCCACCGAGAGCGCTATCGGGAAACTCAAGGCTGCGGCGGCATTGTTGGTAATCAGTTCGGTAAAGATGTTGGTGATTACAAACAGCACAGCAAGCAGGCCGTAAGGGCCAAGCGTGTCGGTCATTGAGATGATGTAGCGGGCAATCATCGGAGCCACACCTGAGTTGTAGATTGCCTTGCTGATGGCAAAGGCGCAAGCGATGGTCACGAGGATGTCCCAAGAGATGTATTTGGTGTACCGTTTCGGGGGAAATATCTTAGTCCAAGCCATTATGATTGTCGTCACACAGGCAAAGAAGAACATGTCGAGATGCACACTCGGAAAAAGAGTCTTCACGGCGGGCAACTCTCCTATCGTGGCTCCCACAATCATAAACAGCAGCAATGCAATCGCAAGGGTGCGTTTAAACGGCGATTCCTTCGGCACGTCGTCCTTGCCGTTGGCCACCATCAAGAACACGCGCGAATCGCCCCATGTAGGGATAAACTGCTCGTCGGCCCAAAGCACGAGAGTGTCGCCCTCGAGCAGGGTTATATTGTCAAGGTCACCGCTAATTGGCTGACCGCCACGGCGCACCTCCTTGACATAGGCACCATAGTGCCGCTGAAAGTTAAATTCGCCAAGTTTTTTCTTTATACCGGGGAAGCGCGCGCCGAGAATCACCTCCACACGATGCAAATTTTGCGCTTGCGCGTCCTCCTCCTTGTCGAGATTGTCCTCACGCGAGTTTGGCAGCAACCGTTTCGAGAAGAGGAACAGGTAAATCAGTCCCGCTGCGCAGATAAACACACCGACCTTGCCGAGTTCAAACATCGAGAATCCTTGATAGCCGGCGTCCACTACCATGCCATGCACCACGAGATTGGTCGATGTACCGATAAGCGTACACATACCTCCGAGGATTGTGGCATACGACAGCGGTATGAGGAATTTTGTGGGCGGCATCTTCAACTTTTCAGCCCAACGTTTCACGATAGGCGCGAAAATCACCACAATCGGAGTGTTGTTGAGAAAGGCTGATATGAAACTCACAGCGGGAAGCATGCGCATCTGCGCTTTCACCATCGACGTGCGTCGCTGAGGCAGAAGTCGCTTTACGAGCACATTGAGCGCACCCGACCGCCTCACGCCTTCGCTCACGAGGAAGAGCAATGCTACGGTAATCATGCCTTTGTTGCTGAAGCCTTCGAGCATCTCCTTAGGGGTGATGATGCCTACACAAAGGAAGATGACGGCAATGCTGAGCATAATCAAGCCCGGACGCATCACGTCAAAAACCAAAGCGACAAGCATTGCCACCATACAGATGATTACAAATATTACCTCTAACGGCATTGTCTTTCGTCTAAAAAGTTAATACGTGCAAAGTTACGAATTTTCGGCAAATTTACCATCACCAAGTCGCACCAAATAGCGCACACTGGCTTACTTCGCCTGCAATCAGCGGATATTGGTCAACTTGTGAGTCTGGAGCGACAGCCGCCATTGCGGATTGGCGAGGCAGGCATCAATGCACTGCTGCACAGCCTTGCGGTTGTTTTCGGCATCGCCACTGTCGCAGGGCTGAAGGAAGCAGTTGTCGGTAGTAATATTGTCGTAAACGGACAGATTTTGCCCCACATAGACCACTTTCAACTCGTTGCATTCGCGCAGCGCCACGGCGGCTCCTTCGACAAACGCATCCTTCGGCGACAAAGTCACCCAGTCTACGTTTTCAGGAAGCGGATGCGTTCCGTTGGTTTCTACCGCCACAAACCGACCTGTCGCCTTAACCATAGCAACGAGTTCGGCTGTCAAGAAAAGCGATGGCTCGCCACCCGTCATAACCACGTGCCGGCCAGGATATTTATCAATTTCAGCCACAATCTCAGCGGCGGTCATCATCACGCCTTGTTCGTGCTGTGTGTCGCAAAACGGGCAATGCAGATTGCACCCTGAGAAGCGCACAAACACCGATGGCGTTCCCGTAAAAAAGCCCTCGCCCTGAAGACTATAGAATATTTCGTTGATTTTAAATCGTTTCTCCATCGCAATCGTCAACAACATAGGTAGCGATATTGCCTTCCGACTCCTGCACACTCACTTTGTAGCATTCCGCAATCTGGTCACAAATCCATTTAGCGATATTTTCAGCAGTGGGGTTAAACTGCAAGAGTTCGTTGAAATTGCCATGATCGAGATAGCCATGGATTTTCTCCTTGATATGGGTAAAATCACACACCATCCCATTATTGTCGAGCGATGCGGCACGGCAGTAGATGGTCACAATCCAATTGTGGCCATGCAACTGCGAGCACTTGCTCTCGTAGTCGAGTTTAAGGCTATGGCAGCCTGCTATTTCTATTCTTTTTGATACGTAGTACATTCACAATTTTATTTCAAACTACAAAGATAATGCTTGCCCGCTGAAGAGCAAAACATTTTTAGGCAAGTTGAATGTTTTCCGCTTACCTTGCACCAATTTTCTCTCGGCTTGCACTATCTTTGGATAAGATAGGCTGCGCCTCGGAATTGAAAATTGGAACAAGTTCCTTTTCATTTCTCTCGGCTTGCACTATCTTTGCATACGAAAAAAATCAACTCATGAACAATAAAGCAAAAGGATATTTCCTGGGCGCGATAGCGGCTGCCACCTATGGTATGAACCCGCTTTTTGCACTCCCTCTATACTCCGACGGCATGGACACCGACTCCGTGCTCTTTTTCAGATACCTTCTCGCAATTCCGATACTGGGACTTATGCTGAAAATGCGAGGACGCAGCCTCGCTATCAACCGCAAGGAGGTGGCGCCGCTGGCTTTCTATGGCGCAATGGTTGCAATTTCATCGCTGGCATTGTTCCTCAGTTACGGCTATATGGGCGCGAGCATTGCCTCCACACTACTGTTTATCTACCCCATCCTTGTGGCACTGATAATGGCTGGATTGTTTCGTGAGCGCATCAAGTTAGCAACAGTCGTATGTATGCTGCTTGCGCTCGGTGGCATCGGCTTGCTCTACAAGAACGAGGACGGCTCAACAATCAGCCTTATCGGCACGGCAATCGTCTTTCTTTCGTCGCTCACCTATGCCATCTATCTTGTTGGCATCAACCGCGTGAAGGCTATTAAAGACGAGCCTACGCTGAAAATCACGTTCTACGTACTGTTCTTTGGCGTTTTTGTATTCGTGGCGCGTCTGCTATGGATTGGCCACATCACCACCCCAAACCATTGGTATTTGTGGGGCAACTTGCTGGGATTGGCGGTATTTCCTACCGCAATATCATTTCTCTGCACCACCGCAGCCATCCAGAGCATCGGCTCCACGCCTACAGCCATCCTCGGCGCGCTGGAACCTGTCACCGCCATCTTCTTCGGCGTGCTGATTTTCGGTGAGGTGATGTCACCACGACAGAGTGCTGGACTGGTGCTTATCATTGTTGCCGTAACAATGGTTATTGCTGGAGGTAGCATCAATGTGCCGCTCACTCGGTTCCGCAGGATGTTCCCGAGTCTGCGCAAACGCAAATAATGTTGGCAGTCAACATAATTATGCGTAACTTTACACTCTGATTCAAAAACAACAAAAAAAACAAGATATAGATTATGACCCCACAGATTCTTGACTTTATAACATGGGAATTCAACCCCGATTTGATTTCTTCGCCAATCACAATCCGCTGGTACGGACTGATGTTTGCCATCGGATTTATCCTTGGCGCAATGATTCTGTCGAAGATGTTTAAGCACGAAGGCGAACGCAGCAGTTGGGTAGATTCAATCTTCGTGATTGTGGTAATCTGCACCATCGTTGGCGCGCGGCTTGGCCATGTATTTTTCTATGCTTGGGACTACTATTCGCAACACCCTTCCGAGATACTGAAAATATGGGAAGGCGGACTCGCCAGCCATGGCGGCGCCATTGGCATCCTCATCGGCATCTGCCTCTACTCATACTATGTAACCAAACGCTCGCCGCTGTGGACTCTCGACCGCCTGGTAGTGCCAGTTGCCATGGTGGGCGGACTTATTCGTTTGGGCAATCTCTTCAACTCTGAGATTTTCGGCCACGTGACCAACCTCCCATGGGGATTCTATTTTATCAACTCAGTGGAATGGCAGCGCATGTGTGCCGACAACGGCACAATGGTGGCTTGCCACCCTACGCAAATCTACGAGGCTTTGTGCTACTTCGCGCTGTTTGGCGTGCTGATGTGGATGTACTGGAAGCGCAATGCAGAAGAGCGCCGCGGATTAATCACGGGCGTGTTCTTCACAGTGCTGTTCACTTGCCGGTTCCTCATCGAGTTTGTAAAAAACCCACAGGAAAGTTTCGAGGTGGGCATGACACTCAACATGGGACAATGGCTCAGCGTGCCGTTTATCGTTGCTGGCATAATCCTGATTGTGCGTGCCATGAAGCGCCCACGCGTAGCCATCGACTATAAGAACGAATTTGCTCCAGAAGAGAAGAAAAAATAGCAACCAATGGCCGAAAACTTCTTCAACTGGTTTGACTTGACTCCCGACACGGGCGTAACCGCTACCGACCGCCTTTGCGGCATCGGCATTGTGGTGGCAATATGCCTTGTGGCCTACTTCGTGCTAAAGAAAGTGATTTTCCCCATAGTGCAGAAAATCACGGAAAAAACCGAAGCCACTTGGGATGACCACCTCTTCAACAGTCGGGTGCTCAAACTCGCGTCCTACCTGTTGCCGTCGCTCATTGCCTACGCCTTTGTGCCTACCATCTTCCACGATATGCCACTGGCGATGGCAATCATCAGCAAGGTGCTACTACTGCTCTCGCTAATTGTGTCCACGCAACTGGTCTGCGCCTTTATCTCATCGTTCCAAACCATCAGTTCGGAGCATGAACAATTGAAAAAGCGACCTCTTGCTGGACTCTACCAGACCCTAAAAATTATCGCCGTGTGCATCGCCGTGATTCTTGGCATAAGCATAGTGTTCAACCGCGAGCCAAGTGTTGTGCTAACGGGCATCGGCGCCTCGGCAGCAATCCTAATGTTGGTGTTCAAGGACTCGATAATGGGACTTGTGGCTGGCATACAGATAAACTACTACGACCTTTTGCGCCCTGGCGACTGGATGATTCTCGACAAGCGCGGCGCAAACGGACTAGTGATGGAGGTGAGCCTCAACTTCGTAAAGGTGCGCAACTGGGACAATTCAATCACCACCATACCTACCTATGCTCTGATTTCGGAGTCGTTCCAAAACTATCGCGGCATGTGGGACGAAGGCGGACGGAGAATGACACAGCTCGTGTTTGTAGACATACAGACAGTCCACGTGTGCAATGCCTATGAGGCTCAACGCCTGGCGGAACTGGTGCCAAATTGCCCAGCCTATGGCGAAGAAGTGACCAACCTTTTCTTCTTCCGCTACTACATAGAGCACTGCATGCGCTCCCACCCTCTTGTCACACCGCTGCCCCATCTGATGGTGCGCCAGCAACAAGCCACGCCCAATGGTTTGCCCGTGGAACTCTACTGCTTCACCACCTGCACACAGTGGGTCGACTTTGAACACTTCAAGGCCGACATGGCGGAACTCGCCTATGCCTCGCTCAGCAAATTCGGCTTGAAGGCATTCCAGTCGCCATCGGGCAAGGATCTCGACAAACTGAAAAATTAACGTATGGCAAACAATAATATTATCATAAAAGGCGCACGGGTCAACAATCTGAAGAACATAGATTTAGAGATACCGCGCGGCAAGTTTATCGTAATCACCGGTCTCTCGGGCTCTGGCAAATCGTCGCTGGCGTTCGACACCCTCTATGCCGAAGGACAACGCCGCTACGTGGAGAGCATGTCATCCTATGCCCGACAGTTTCTCGGGCGCATGCAGAAACCCGAATGCGACTTCATCAAGGGATTGCCGCCAGCAATAGCCATCGAGCAGAAAGTGAGCACCCGCAACCCACGAAGCACCGTTGGTACGGCATCGGAAATCTACGACTATCTGCGACTGCTCTTCGCCCGCATCGGCAAGACATACTCGCCCGTATCGGGCAACCAAGTGAAGAAAAACACAGTCGACGACGTTGTGGCGAAGATGCTTTCCTATGCCGAAGGCACACGTATTGCGATGGTTTCGCCAATCACACTCGTGGGAGGGCGCACGCTCCAGCAGCAACTCGACATCTACAAGAAAGAAGGCTTCTCCCGACTTGAAGCCGATGGGCAGTTTGTGCAAATCGAAGAAGCCAACGATGATGGGCAATACAATCTGCTCATCGACCGCCTGTCGGCATCCAGCGACAACGACACAGTGAGCCGCCTCACCGACTCCGCCGAAACTGCATTCTATGAAGGCGACGGCCAATGCCAACTTCTGGCATGGTGCGACGGTGGCATCGAGCGCACGTCGTTCTCCAAGCGCTTTGAGGAGGACGGTATTGAATTTATCGAGCCCACCGACCAACTCTTCAACTTCAACAACCCTTACGGCGCATGCCCCACCTGTGAGGGTTTCGGACAGGTTCTCGGCATCGACGAGAATCTGGTAATTCCAAACAAAGCGCTATCGGTCTACGACGACGCCGTGGTGTGCTGGCGCGGAGAAAAAATGAGCCAGTGCAAGCGGGAATTTATCATCGCCGCCACCAAACGCGGATTTCACGTGCATCGCCCCTACTACGAACTCACCGACGATGAGAAAAACCTACTGTGGCACGGAGCGCCGGGCATCTACGGCATCGACCAGTTTTTCGATATGGTCCGCGAGAACCAATACAAGATACAGTACCGCGTGATGCTGGCACGCTACCGCGGCAAGACAGTGTGTCCAGACTGCCACGGCAGCCGTCTGCGTAAGGACGCTCTCTACGTGCAAATCAACAGCAAAACGATTGCCGACATCGTGAAGATGCCCGTGGCTGAAGTGAAGGACTGGTTTGACGCCATTCCTCTCAACGATACGGATGCCAAGATAGCCAAGCGCCTGCTCACCGAGATACGCACCCGCATAGGCTACCTATGCGACGTGGGTCTGGAATACCTCACCCTCGACCGACTGTCGTCGTCGCTCTCTGGCGGCGAGAGTCAGCGCATCAACCTTGCCACATCGCTCGGCAGCAGCCTTGTGGGCTCACTCTACATCCTCGACGAACCGAGCATCGGACTCCATTCGCGTGACACCCAGCGGCTCATCGGTGTATTGCGCCATCTGCAGCGCTTGGGCAACACTGTGGTTGTGGTGGAGCACGATGAGGAAATCATGCGTGCCGCCGACTGGATTATCGACATAGGCCCTCTCGCAGGGCGCAACGGCGGCAAACTCGTGTACCAAGGTCCCCTCTCCGACCTCAACAAAGCCACCGACAGTCTCACGGCAAAATACCTCACGGGCGAGATGGCAGTGGCCTTGCCAAAACTGCGCCGCCGCACCCATAACTACATTGAGATTATCGGCGCCGCGCAAAACAACATCAAAGGCATAGACGTGCGCTTCCCGCTACAAGTGATGACCGTGGTGACAGGTGTGAGCGGCTCAGGAAAGTCCACCCTCGTGCGCGACATCCTCTACAACGCCCTCCTACGCCATTTCGGTGAAGCCTGCGACAACACAGGCTCTTACACCGAACTGCGGGGCGACCTGCGGATGCTCAACAGCGTGGAGTTTGTCGACCAAAACCCCATTGGCAAGTCGTCGCGCAGCAATGCCGCTACCTATCTCAAGGCATTCGACGAAATTCGCCGCCTCTTCGCAGACCAACAAGGTGCGAAGCAAATGGGATTTGATGCCGGCCACTTCTCCTACAACGCCGAAGGCGGCCGCTGCGAGGAATGCAAGGGCGAAGGCAAAATAACCATCGAGATGCAGTTCATGGCCGACATAACACTCGAGTGCGAATGCTGCCACGGCAAGCGCTACAAGCCCGAGGTGCTCGAGATTGAATACCGCGGCAAGAACATCTACAATGTGCTCAACATGACCATCAACCAAGCCATCGAATTCTTCAGCGAAGCCGGCGGAGCCATCGAAGCACGCATCGTAAAACGCTTGCTCCCACTGCAGCAGGTGGGCTTAGGCTACATCAAGATGGGTCAGTCGTCGTCCACTCTGTCGGGCGGCGAAAACCAGCGCATCAAATTGGCATATTTCCTCAGTCAAGAGAAGCAAAAGCCGTCGATGTTTATCTTCGACGAGCCTACTACGGGACTTCATTTCCACGACATCAACACCCTTATGGACTCTTTCAACCGCTTGATTGAGAAAGGGCACACGGTGGTAATCATCGAACACAACCTCGACGTGGTGAAATGCGCTGACCACGTGATTGATATGGGTCCCGAAGGTGGCAACGGCGGCGGTAACATCGTGTGCGTAGGCACACCGGAAGAAGTAGCCGCCTGCCCCGACAGTTATACCGGGCAATTTCTTAAAGAAAAGTTGAAATAGGCACACACCATTTTTCAGAGACACATCTTCACGGAGTTTTACACTGATTAAACTTCGTGAAGATTTTTTGTATTTTCATTCAGGTTTCTCTTGGCAAATTATGCCCCGTTTGACAATTATTATTAGTAATTTTGTGGTCAGAAATTATGAAACACTACTTATTATGACTCTATTCGAAAGACTGACAAAAGAGGCTAAAGCCCACAAGCAGCGCATCATCCTTGCAGAAGGTGCAGAAGAGCGTACTTTGACAGCCGCCGACCATCTAATAGCCGACGACATTTGCGACATCACCCTGATAGGCAATCCTGACGACATCAAGGACCTCGCCGCAAAGTTGGGGCTGAAGAATATCGACCGTGCCAACATCGTAAACCCAGCCGATGAGGCATTTACAGAAAAATATGCGCAGTTGTTCTACGAACTGCGTAAAGCCAAGGGCATGACCATTGAGGGTGCCCGCAAGCAAGTGCTCAACCCACTCTACCTCGGTTGCCTTCTCATCAAGAACGGCGACGCTGACGGACAGGTGTCGGGCGCACTTAGCACCACTGGCGACGTGCTCCGCGCCGCTTTCCAGATTATCAAGCCAAAGAAAGGCATCAGCGTGGTTTCTGGCGCATTCCTTATGCTTCTGCCAGAAGGCTCACCTTACGGCACCGACGGCATGATGGTGTTTGCCGACTGCGCCGTAGTGCCAAACCCTACAGCGCCTGAATTGGCACAGATTGCAGTGTCGTCGGCAGAGACAGCCAAAGTGCTTGGCGGTTTTGACCCACGCGTGGCAATCCTCAGTTTCTCAACCAAGGGCAGTGCCAAACACGAGATGGTCGACAAGGTTATCGAAGCTACAAAAATCGCAAAGGAGATGGCTCCAGAACTCGCACTCGACGGCGAGCTCCAGGCCGATGCAGCCATCGTGCCTTCGGTGGGTAAGAGCAAAGCCCCACAAAGCGACATTGCAGGTACAGCCAACGTGCTTGTGTTCCCATCGCTCGAAGTTGGCAACATTACTTACAAACTCGTGCAACGCCTGAGCGGTGCGCAAGCCGTAGGTCCAATTCTCCAAGGTCTTGCCAAGCCAGTCAACGACTTGTCGCGCGGATGTAGTTGGGAAGACATCTACAAAACTGTAATCATCACTTGTAACCAAAGCATAATCGCCAATCAACAATGAAAATTCTCGTCCTCAACTGTGGCAGTTCGTCAGTGAAATACAAACTGATTGAACTCGATGATGCCTCGCAGAATGTACTCGCCGAAGGCGGCGTGGAAAAGGTGGGTTTGCCCGACTCTTTCCTGAAGTTCAAATACAACGGTGAGAAGGTGACAGTCACCACCTCAATGCCTAACCACAATGTGGCTATCCGCATCATCCTCGACACCTTGACAAGCGCAAAATACGGCTGCATCAAGAATTTCGACGAAATCGACGCCGTAGGCCACCGCGTGGTGCACGGAGGCGAGAAATTCAACTCAAGCGTACTCATCACCGACGAGGTCATTGCCAAGGTGAAGGAATGCTACGATTTGGCACCGCTCCACAACCCTGCAAACATTGTGGGCATCGAGGCCATAAGCGAAATCATGCCCGACGTGCCACAGGTTGGCGTGTTCGACACCGCCTTCCACCAGACAATGCCAGCACGCGCCTACATGTATGCCCTGCCCTATGAGGCTTACGAGAAATACGGTGTGCGACGCTACGGCTTCCACGGCACCAGCCACCGCTACGTGGCTCGCCGCTCGTGCGACTTCCTCGGACTGCCTTACGAGCAACAGCGCATCATCACTTGCCACATCGGCAACGGCGGCTCAATCACTGCCGTAAAAGACGGCAAGTCGATCGACACTTCGATGGGTCTCACTCCAGTTGAAGGTCTGATGATGGGCACCCGCTGCGGCGACGTTGACCCTGCGGCACTTCTCTACATCCAAGAGAAGGAGCACCTCGACAACGCTGGCATGCAGAAACTCATCAACAAGCAGAGCGGTTTGACAGGCATATCGGGCATTTCATCGGATATGCGCGACATAACTGACGCCATCGAGGCAGGCAACAAGCGCGCCGAACTGGCATTCGACATGTACGGCTACCGCATCGTGAAGTACATCGGCGCCTACACAGCAGCGCTCGGCGGTGTTGACGTGATTGTGTTTACTGCCGGCGTAGGCGAAAACCAAATCCAACTGCGCGAACGTGTATGCAAGCAACTCGCGTTCCTCGGCATCGACTTCGACGCTGAGCGCAACAACTGCCGCGGCGAGGAAGTGGAAATCACCCGTCCAGGCTCTAAAGTGCGCGTGGTGGTTATCCCAACCGACGAAGAATATATGATTGCCTGCGACACCAAGGCTATCGTTGAACAACAGAAATAATCCAACCCAATAACCAACAGACTGCATCATTGGCGGACCATCTCCGGCGTGATGCAGTCCGTTGTTTTTCCCTGCGATATGATTCTCAAGAAACTAACACTTGGCATAGCTTTGAAACTGGTGGGCAAAGCCGTCCTTGCCTTCATCATCGTGTCGGTGGTCAGCGTGATTGCCTACCGATGGGTGCCCGTGAAATGGACTCCACTGATGCTCATACGCAACATCGAACGAAAGAGCGACGGCAAAGAAGCGAAATGCCTCCACAAATGGGTGCCGCTTCAAGAGATGTCGGCCGACATGCCGATGGCAGTAATCGCCTCCGAGGACAACCGGTTTGCAACCCACCACGGCTTCGACTTCGTGGAAATCAAGAAAGCCATGGACGAGGCAAGCAATGGCGGACGCCACCGCGGTGCAAGCACCATAAGCCAGCAAACAGCCAAGAACGTGTTTTTGTGGCCAACATCATCGTGGGTGCGAAAAGGATTTGAAGCCTACTTCACTGTGCTTATCGAAACATTCTGGAG
>CAVEIP010000031.1:18792-21588 GCA_963615935.1 [Ruminococcus] lactaris
TTCTGGAGCAAGGAACGGATAATGGAAGTGTACCTCAACTCAATCGAGACAGGCGACGGCATCTACGGCGTTGAAGCCGTGGCAGAAGAGAATTTCAACTGCACCGCCAACCAACTTACTACTCGCCAGTGCGCCCTCATAGCCGCCACCCTGCCCAATCCGCTGCGGTTCGACTCAGCCCATCCGTCGGCCTACATGAAGAAGCGGCGATCGCAGATTGTCCGCCTGATGCGCCTCTTGCCAAAATTCCCGCCAGAAGTTGAAAATTTGGACACTGATGGAGAAGTTAGGGATTAACCCACTCCGCCATTCTACGCAAAACGGGGACAATGCTTTGGAAGCATTGTCCCCGTTAATTCTTGCTTTGCGCTGAGGCTACAGTTCGTAGTCAACGCAGCCACGCATCTCCTTGTGCTCACCGAGCAACGATGCGGCAGCCACATGGGCAGGGTGCTTGGCGTAGACCTCCACGTCGGCCATCTTGTCGACAATTGCTGTCAGCACAACATCCCACGATTCGGCGGGATTGTCGTTAAGCCCCACCTCAATCGAGCGCAACACATCAATCTTTTCAGGCAGTGCCTCGAGAGCAGCCTTGAATTGCGAAGCAACGGCGCGGCGCTCTTCTGCCGTGCCTTTAAGTTTGAACATTACAATATGCTTAACCATAGCGATTTATTGTTTTTTATTTGTTATACATACGCTCGCGGGCTGCCTGCACTTTTTCGTCGGAGAGGTAGTCGTCGAAGTCCATAATCTTATCAATGATGCCGTTTGGCGTGAGTTCAATCACACGATTGCACACAGTCTGAATGAATTCGTGGTCGTGGCTCGACATTAGGATGTTGCCCTTGAAAGCCTGCAGCGTGTTGTTGAATGCCTGAATCGACTCAAGGTCGAGGTGGTTCGTCGGCGAATCGAGCACAAGCGTGTTGGCATCGGTCATCATCATCTTTGCAATCATGCATCGCATCTTCTCACCACCCGACAGCACCGAAGCCTTCTTCAGCACCTCTTCGCCAGAGAAAAGCATCTTGCCGAGGAATCCCTTCAGATAGATTTCGCTGGAGTCGTTGCTGTACTGGCAAAGCCAGTCTACGAGGTTAAGGTCAGTGTTGAAGAACGATGTATTGTCGAGAGGCAAATACGCCGTGGTGATTGTCTGTCCCCAATCGTAGGTACCAGCATCGGCCTTGCGGTTGCCGTTGATAATTTCAAACAGAGCAGTCATGGCACGCGGGTCGTGGCTGAGGAACACTACCTTGTCGTTCTTCTCAATCTGGAAGTTCACATCATCAAAGAGCAAGTCGCCGTCCTGGGTAGCCTTCAAACCCTTCACCTCAAGAATCTTGTTGCCAGGCTCGCGGCTTGGAGTGAAGATAATGCCAGGATAGCGGCGCGACGATGGCTGAATCTCCTCGATATTGAGTTTCTCGAGCATCTTCTTGCGACTTGTGGTCTGCTTCGATTTAGCCACGTTGGCGCTGAATCGCTGGATGAATTCCATCAACTCCTTGCGCTTCTCTTCAGCCTTCTTATTGGCCTGCTGTTGCTGGCGGAGAGCCAACTGGCTCGACTGGTACCAGAAACTGTAGTTGCCGGCAAAGAGCGATATCTTGTTGTAGTCAATGTCGAGTGTATGTGTCGAAACAGCGTCGAGGAAGTGACGGTCGTGGCTCACCACAAGCACAGTGTTCTCGCAGTTTGCCAGATAGTTTTCCAACCAAGCCACAGTTTCGAGGTCAAGGTCGTTGGTAGGCTCATCGAGGAGCAGGTTGTCAGGGTTTCCGAAGAGCGCCTTTGCCAAGAGCACACGCACCTTCTCCTTACCGCTGAGGTCCTTCATCAGCATGTAGTGCTTGTCCTCCTTGATGCCGAGGCCGCTGAGCAGAGCCGCTGCGTCGCTCTCGGCATTCCAGCCATCGAGTTCGGCAAATTTTTCTTCCAGTTCCGAAGCGCGGATACCATCAGCATCGCTGAAGTCCTCCTTAGCATAGAGGGCATTCTTTTCCTTCATGATAGCCCAAAGCACCGAGTGCCCTTGGAGCACAGTGTCCATAACCGAGAATTCGTCAAACTCAAAGTGGTCCTGGCTCAGCACCGACATGCGTTCGCCCGGTCCCTGCTGCACCATGCCGTGGGTAGGCGTCAGTTGTCCGGAAAGGATTCTCATCAACGTACTCTTGCCGGCACCGTTGGCACCGATAATGCCGTAGCAGTTGCCCTGCGTGAACTTCAAGTTTACCTCTTGAAAGAGCACACGCTTGCCAAACTGCATTCCTAAATTGCTTACTGCTATCATAATTTACCTAAAATATATCTTTTTTAGCGTCCTTAAAATCAGGGTGCAAAGATACAAATTTTCCGAGACTCTGCCAATGGCAATCCCTACTTGATTGCCACTTTGCGGCTGTCGTTGCCATTGACCACGATATAGTAGCCGGCAGGAAGGTTGACAACAGTCTCGCCACTTACTGTTGCGCTGTAAACTTCGCGGGCATCAATAGTGTAGATGTTGATGCCGGCAGCCTCAGCCGTTTCGATGTGGAGTTGTCCACCACGGCAGAAGGCATCCCACTTGGCAGCGCCTTCTACATTGGCAACCGAAGAAGTGTAGGATGTGATTTTCACATCATCAATGTTCACGCGGCCGCCCTCAGTTTCTACAATGCGGAAACGCACTGGTTGACTGATGTTGACCGTAGCCTTGCATTCTTCAAGTTGCACCTTATTGCTAACGTCAAACGACTTCACAGAAATCCAGTTGCTACCATGGTCGACGGAGTAACTCAATTC
>CAVEIP010000032.1:0-1136 GCA_963615935.1 [Ruminococcus] lactaris
CCATTAGAATGAGTAATAATAGTCTCTTTTTCATCGTTCTTGTTTTTTTGTTTGTCTTTAATGTAAACCCAAACCTGCATAGAATACTGCCTAACACAAGAAAAATTTATTTCAATGAAAAGACACAACGTAGCCCCGTCGAAGTTGAACCCCTTCGGTTTAGGCTTGCTTGATGAGTCGCTTCACCTTCATCTTTAGGCTCCAGGGGAGCATTTGGATGAAGCATTGACCAGCATTGAGCACTGCAAAGTGGAGGCTTGCCATGATGTGCTTGAATAGGGACGTGTGGCGGTACTGATACTGCAGCAACACTTGGCAGAGTTCGCCCTTGTCCGCCTTGTCGTTGACATACGGCTGCAACCTGTCGGGCAACGAGTCGTGTCCAGGAAGGCGGCTGATTATGGCGATAATGTGTCCGTCGCTGTCTATTCTCTTTGTCTCGATCGAGGCAAAGCCGTCGAGCAGTTGGGTGATGTTGACGGTTTGCGTCTTGTTCCAGATTATGAGGTCGCCGTTGCGCTCGTCTACGTTGTATTGATGGAAGCCTTTGTAGTCCTCCATCTCGGCCTCGTTAGGGCGGTGGTTGAGATAGAGCACACCGCTTTCGTTCAGCGACATCAGTGCCTCTATGATGCCCTTGATTGGCGCTGACGAATGGTCGAGAGCGTTTTGGATAGTAATCAGCGACGCATCCTTGGAAGGAATGAATGCTGAGAGATATTCCGACATGCCGAACTCAATCTGCGGCAAGTCTTTCTTGGTGCGGCGCAGAATCTTGTTGAAATGGAAAGCTAGCGGGTCGACATAGTGAACTTCGATAGGCTCCAGTTTCCCGTTGCGCTCAATATGGTCACCAATGGCGTAACTCATTCCGCAGCCCACATCGTAGACCTTCGGATGCGGGAACGCTTGTAGGAAAGCATTGGCGTTGAAGCCATCTAACTTTATTGAGGAACGATAGTTGGACCATTCCATCAAGCCGCGGAACGTATGCGGCCAACGGTAAACATTGGCCCAAAATGCTATTTCGTAGGATATGCCGTCAAGCCACTTCTGTGAGACTACGGTATGCTGGCCTTTTACAATTTGCATGGTGGGAGGATTGTGTGATTGGTTTGGTATACTTGCTCTAGGGC
>CAVEIP010000032.1:1146-21566 GCA_963615935.1 [Ruminococcus] lactaris
CGAGATTGAAGTTTTCGTCGATGTCAATGTCGTTGCATTCCCATTGGCCGTATTTGTTTCTTACAAACGTGTGTTCATAGGCGCCGGAGCAGATGACAGTGAACTGGTTGATTTCGTAGTCGTCATAATAGTAGTCGCCCATGTTCAGCGATGCCAGGCAGGCTGCCATTTCGAGTTCTTTATGACTATATGCTTTGCTCTTTTTCTTTGCCATAATAGTGTGTGTTGGTTGCAGCAAATTTAGACAATATTTTCAAAACGTTGACGTGCGTCGCGATGATTTTGCAACACTCGCGAATTTTTGTATTTTTGTAGCGATTTAGATGCGCTTCAAGAGATTTCTCATATTGGCAGTGATGCTCATAGGCTTTGCCTTCCACGGCAATGCCATCTCGTTTGCGCTCGATTCGATAGCCGCATGGGGCAAGTTCCCGAATTTCTGCATCAAAACCTATCGCTGGGGCGACAAGTTTTTCAACGGCTACGACAGCACCTACGTCAAGGGCACAGGCTACAAGATGAACGTGAAGTTGCGCACCAACAGTTGGTTTGACAACAACCATTTTCTTGTCGACTGGAACCATCCTTTGATGATGCGTTCGCCGTCGGTCAACACCATCGGCTTCGACGTTACCTATCTTGCCGTTTCCATCGGCTATGATTTCAACATCAACAAATTTTTCGGCGGGGTGGACCGTCGCAAGTCTAAATTCAACTTCGACTTCACGTGCGCCCTCTTTACGGCAAGTTTGTATTCCATAAAGAATGATGTGGGTATGAACATAAAGCGCATTGGCGACATCAAGCACCTTAATGTGCCATTTTCCGGTGTCAACACCTCCTCGTGGGGCGTCGATGCCGTGTATTTCTTCAATCATAAGCGCTTCAGTTATGCCGCCGCCTTCTCGTTCAGCCGCTTGCAGTTGCGCAGCCAGGGCTCGTTTTTCATAGGTTTGTCGTACAATAACCGCGACCTCAAGTTCGACTTCACCCAGTTTCCCACAGAACTGGAGTCACACTTGCCCGATGTGTGGAAAAACTCCAAAGTGCAAGTCAAAGAGCAGACCTACGGCATAAAAGGCGGCTATGCCTACAACTGGGTGCCCAACAAGCACATCACATTGGGTGTTAGCGAAGCTCTGATACCGTCGTTGAGCCACGGCGAGCAAACGAGCGTTGAGCCAGGCGAATCATTCCGCATCTACAACCGTCTGAACCTTGAACCTTGCCTGTGTGTGGAACAACAACCGATGGTTTGCCGGCATAGTGGGCAAGAGCGATGTGGCAATTGTGCACGACGACAAAACCATTCTCGCCAATTCCCTTTATAGCGTGGAAATCAAGGTGGGATGGCGTTTTAATCTTTGGTAAAGGCTATGGATATACTCGACGGACTCAACGACCGGCAGCGGCAGGCTGCCACGGCTATCGACGGGCGCATACGCGTGATTGCCGGCGCAGGCTCTGGCAAGACCAAGGCATTGACCCACCGCTATGCCTATCTGGTGGAGGAAGTGGGCATCAATCCTGGAAACATCCTCTGCCTCACGTTTACCAACAAGGCTGCCCAGGAGATGAAAATCCGCATTGCCCGCATGGTTGATGCTGGCAACTTCAACGACTTCGTGTCCACTATCCACGGCTTCTGCGTGAAGGTGCTCCGTCGCGACATCTATCGTCTCGGTTTCCCGCGAACATTCAAAATTCTCGACGAAGACGACGAGAAGACCCTCGCCAAGCAGGTGATGGACGATCTTGGACTTGACCGCAAGGTGATCACCGCCAACCAGTTTGTCGACAATGTGGCGATGATAAAGTCAAAACGTAGTGACTATATCGAGGCGCTGCTCGTGGCTGAAGGATGTCGCCTCGAGAAAATCGAGGAGAAATTCTTCGACCCGCAGTTTGCCGAGTTTGTCCGCCGCCAGCAGAAATTTTTCGCCCTTGGCTTCGAGGATCTCATCAATGTCACGCTCTACATACTCAACAACTATCCCGACGTGCGCAGTTACTGGCAGCACCAGTTTGACTATGTGATGGTCGATGAAACGCAGGACTGCAACCGCAAGGACTGGGAGATTGTCAACATCCTCTCGGAGTTGAAAGGCAACATCTTTGTGGTGGGCGACCCCGACCAAGCCATCTACGAGTGGCGCGGTGCCGAGCCCGACATGTTTGTGAATTTTAAGTCGGACGTCGACATCGTGCTCAACGAAAACTACCGCTCCACGCAGAGCATCCTCAATGTGGCGAACTCCGTGATTCACCATAACGTAAACCGTCTGGACAAGAGCCTGTTCACCCGCAAGTCGGGCGATGCAATCGTGGTGCACTACCATGCACCGACCGAGCCCGAAGAGTCGAAATGGATTGTCAAGGAAATCAAGAGCCTTCATTCAGCCGGCAATGCCTATTCCGACGTGGCAATCCTCTACCGCGCGTCCTATCTGTCGCGTTCCGTAGAGCAGGCGCTGATGAACAACCGCATCCCTTATGTGGTCTACGGTGGCGTGCGCTTTTTCGACCGCAAGGAAATCAAAGATGCGCTGAGTTATCTGCGGCTTGTCGATTCCTCCGACGACCTCGCATTTCTGCGCATTGTCAACGTGCCGTCGCGCAAACTTGGCGACACCTTCAAGAAGCGCCTCATGGATGTGGCAAAAAAAGAAGGCCGTCCGCTCTACGACACACTTTGCACGCATCTCGATGATGCCGATTTCCGCCGTGCCCAAGCGCGCGATTTTGTGCAACTCATTGAGCGTGCACGCGCCCTGCGCGAAAAGATGCCAATATCCGAACTCCTGAAGAAAATTCTCGACGATAGCGGACTCACGGAAGCCTATCGCACCGATGGCGATGAGGATCGCCTCGAAAACATCAAGGAACTCGGGCAGTCGATTGTCTACTACGAGGAGAAGAATGCTAACAACGAGATTTCGCTGACCACCTACTTGCAAGATGTGGCTCTATATACCAATATGGACTACCGCCGCGACAATGTGGACAGTGTGAAACTCATGACCATCCACCAATCCAAGGGCCTTGAATTTCCCTATGTGTTTGTTTGCGGCCTGTCGGACGGCATTATGCCGAGCCATCGCGCCCTGCGTGAGCGCACACGCCGTGCCCTCGAGGAAGAGCGGCGGCTGATGTATGTGGCAGTGACCCGCGCCGAGAAGAAACTCTACCTCACGGAGTCGGAAGGCTACAGTTATGCAGTGGGCGAGAAGTTTCCTTCGCGCTTCCTCGCCGAGATTGAGCGTAGACTGTTTGAAACGAAAGGCAAGATGGACGACAACCTATGGCACAGTGCTATGGAGATGGCTGCCCATCCCGATTTCTTCGATGAGGACGATGATGATGACGGCGGGTTTTATCCTGGTATGATGGTTGTGCACAAGGCGTTTGGCGAAGGCATGATAGTGTTGTGCGACGACGAGTCCTCATCGTGCGTGGTGCGCTTTGCCAATGGTGAGCGCTCAATCCGCCAGAAATTCCTCACACCGCTCAACTAATCCTTGCCGTTGCCCGTACTGCCGTCATCGCCACCTTCAGGCTCGTTGTGGAGCACATAAGTGTTGTAGTACGACAGCAGCAATGTGGTCAGCGGAAGGGCAATTATGAGTCCGAGAAATCCCAGCAGCGAGCCCCATATCGACAACGACAACAGGATGATGGCAGGGTTGAGTCCCATGGCTTTACCCATGATTTTAGGCACAAGATAAAGATCCTGGATGAGTTGCACCACGATGTATATGCCCATGGTTAGCGCAAAAATCACCCAGAAACTCGAATTTGTCTCAGCGGCATATACGATGCATAGCAATGTGGTTGGCAGCAGAGAGATGAGTTGCAGATAGGGCACCATGTTTAGCAGTCCGATGAACATGCCCATGATTATCGCCAACGGAAGGTCGATAATCCAAAAGCCGATGCTGAACAGTACCCCCACGCAGAAAGCCACAAGCGCTTGCCCGCGGAAATAGCGGTTCATGCTGTCCTTGATGTCGCCCGCAATCTTGAGTACTAAGGATTTGTATTTCTTCGGAATCATGTCGCGCAGACTCGTCATAAATCGGTTGTAGTCGAGGAGGATGAAGAAGAAGTAGAGCAGCACGATAAACCAACTGCCCACCACGAGCAGCATCGACAGGCTGCCGCTCACCATCATCCACGTGCCATTGAGTGAATCGCGCACAATTTCCGACCACTGTTCGGTGGTAAGCATCGAGGCAATCTTCTTGATATCTACGTATTTCATCACGAAGTCGTGCACCGCTTGCGGAATGTAGGTGCTGCCCTTAGAGGTGGCATAGTCGTTGAACAACTGGCCTACGGTTACAATCTCGTCGAAGATGCGTGGCAGCAGAAGCCACCCCAAAAACACCAGTACGGCGATGAGTTCGACGAGAAACATGAATATCGGCAACACATTGGTGCGGCAATGCAGAATCTTTTTGTTGAAAGCCACAAACGGCTCGAAGATGTAGGCAAGCAGACAAGCCACGCAGAAAGGCAACAATGCGCCGCTGATGGCGCGGAGCACCCAAAAGATGCCGAGCAGCAGGGCGATTGTAATCACAATGCGCACCACGCGGTCGAACGTGAACGGACGGGATGAATTAAACATTTTTTCTTCTCGTTTTTCGGTTTGCTCAAAATTACGCTTTAAATCATTCTGCGGCAAACTTTCAGCCGCAAAAAAGCGTCTGCACCTCATTGTTGTGGTGCAGACGCTTGTGTGGGGGAGTGTGAATACAGCTTATTTCAGTCGTTTCTGGTGATTTTCCCGGTCGCTTACAGGCACGAGGCTGATGGCGAAACCGCCGCCGCGAGCCATACGGATTTTCTCGGAATCCTTGGCTGTTACCACCTTGCGGGTGATGACGTATTTCTCAGGGTTTGTTTCGTAGTCGGCATTCTTGTCGTCGGCGTAGATTGTGGCTACATATTTCTTGCCCTTTGTGAGGAATGAGAAGTCCACCTTCATTGTGCGGGCGTCCTCATTGGTCACGCCGCCCACAAACCAGCGGTTGCCGCCTTTCTCCTTGCGCGCTGCAATTATGTATTCGCCTGGCTCGGCTGCGAGGTAGTGGCTCTCGTCCCAGTCTACGGCTACGTCTTTGATGAAGCGGAACGCATCGGCATAGCGCTCATAGTTCTCAGGCATGTCGCCTGCCATCTGTAGAGGCGAGTAGAGCGTTACGTAGAGCGCCAACTGGTTGCATAGAGTGGCGTTGACGTGACCGTGGTTGTCGGGATTGTTTTTCGACATGTCCATGCAGAAGATGCCGGGAGTGTAGTCCATCGGACCGCCCTGCAGACGGGTGAACGGAAGAATCGTTACGTGGTGAGGCTTGTTGCCCGACGATTGCTGGTACTCAGTGCCGCGGGCGCTCTCGTTGCCCACGAGGTTAGGGTAGGTGCGGCACAGTCCCGTTGGACGGGTCGCTTCGTGGGCGTTGACCATAATCTTGTGTTTTGCAGCCTCTTTGATACAATAGAGATAGTGGTTGTTCTCCCATTGACCGTAGTGATATTCGCCGCGTGGCAGGATGTTGCCCACATATCCGCTCTTCACGGCATCGTAGCCGTATTTGTTCATCAGCGAGTAGGCTTCTTCGAGATGGCGCTCATAGTTGCGCATTGAGCCTGAAGTCTCGTGGTGCATCATCAATCGGATGCCTTTTGAGTGGGCATAGTCGTTGAGCATGGCTATATCGAAGTCGGGGTTCGGGGTCACGAAGTCAAACACATATTCTTTCTCGTGGCCAAACCAGTCTTCCCAACCGGTATTCCATCCCTCTACGAGGAGTTCGTCGAAGCCGTTTGCGGCAGCAAAGTCGATGTAGCGTTTCACGTTGTCGTTGTTGGCGCCGTGGCGGCCGTTTGGCTTCATTGTCTTGTAGTCAATGCTGTCGAGATCAACTGCCGATGCGCTCGAGTATGCCCACGAACTCTTGCCTACGATCATTTCCCACCATACGCCCATAAATTTCGTTGGGTGGATCCACGATGTGTCGTCGAGTTTGCAAGGCTCGTTGAGGTTGAGTATGAGTTTCGAGTCGAGCGCTGCGGTTGCCGTTGGCGTAACCATGATTGTGCGCCAGGGAGAGTGGCACGGAGCCATCTTGTAGCCTTTGTTGCCGCGGGCGTCAGGCGTAAGCCACGACGTGAACACCATGCGCTTGTCGTCGAGGTTGAGGTGCATTGTGGAGTAGTCCACGCATGCGGCCTCGTGGATGTTGAGGTAGATGCCGTCATCGGTCTTCATCTGCAGCGATGTTTGCACACCAGTGTCGGAAAACACGGTCGCCGATACGTTGTAATCAAACTTCGCTGCGGGGAGTTTTTCCCGAATCTCCGACAGGCGGCTGATGGTGTAGTCATACTCCTGGGTGTCGTAGTCGCCAGGAATCCAGTATGCCTTGTGGTCACCAGTCATGGCAAACTCGGTGCGCTCTTCCTTGATGGTGAAGTAGGTGAAATTGTCCTGCTCAGGCCATTCGTAGCGGAAGCCAACACCGTCATCGTAGAGGCGGAAGCGCACAATCATTTCGCGCTGACGGCCGTTGTCGTCGGCTTGCGACAGGCGCACAGCCATCTCGTTGTAGTGGTTGCGGATGCTCGACTGCTCGCCCCACACGGGTTGCCATGTCTCGTCGAAGGTAGTTCGGCTTACTCGCTCCAAAGAGAAGCCGTCGAGGAGCGACTTTTGGTCCTTCAGTTCGAGTCCGAGGCGGCTGGTGGCAATCACAGCCTTGCCGTTGTAGTCCATCTTGTAGGTCGGCGTACCAGCGTTGTCGAGATCGAAGGTGAGTTGCAGTTTGCCGTCGGGCGACTGCAACAGTTCGGCTGCGCTTATGCCCATCGCCACCGACAGGGCCGCTGCCGTAATCATTAGTTTTTTCATGTGAAAATTTTTTTGTATGTTGTAAATCGTAGGTTAGGCCTCCAGTTCGGCGAGAATTTTCTTTAATTCCTCGTCGGTGGAGAGCAATTTGGCCTTGCATATTTTCAGCAACTCCAGCGAGCGTGACGTAAGGCGCGAAAGGTTGTCGATTGAGCAGGCGTCGCTCTGCATTTCGCGCACAATCTTTTCCAGTTCAGCCACGGCTTCAGTGTATGTAAGTTTCTTGAGGTCTTCCTGTTCCATATTTTTTTTGTAAAGATAGCCACAAAGTTTGACATTAACGCCAAAATCCAGACAATAAAAAAGCATCCGCCGAGGCGGATGCCGATATAAACTCAATTTCATAGGAGCCAGTCCAAGAGGCTGGTTCCGGTCACATTTGAATGTGCGAGTCTCAAAATGGACGCAGCCAAAGGGTTGACAAGCCGCATCCTGTTTCTTTATTCTTTCACCAACGACATGCCTTTGCGGATGGCTTCTTCGTTGAGAGGAATCAAGTTGTGGTGGCGTTCTGGGAGCGACTTCTTTAGTCCCTTCAGCACGCTTTCCATCGTAACCATCGGACTAACCTTCAACAGGGCGCCGAGCACAATCATGTTGTAGGTCTTCGAATTTTTCATGTCGAACGATGCTTCCATCGCTGCAACGTTGTATATCTTGATGTCCTTGCGCTTAGGAGCACGATGGATGCCGTAGTTGTCGTAAATCAGAATGCCGCCAGGTTTCACTTTGCTCTCAAACTTGTCGAGGCTCTGCTGGTTGAGCACCACGGCAATGTCAAACTCGTTGAGAATAGGCGAACTGATTTTCTCATCGCTGAGGATTACCGTCACGTTGGCTGTGCCGCCGCGTTGCTCTGGGCCGTAGGCTGGCATCCAAGTCACTTCCTTGTCCTCCATCAGTCCGGAATAGGCAAGTATCTTACCCATCGACAACACACCCTGTCCTCCGAATCCGGCTATAATAATTTCCTGTTTCATCGTCTATACGTTTTTTAGGTCGCCCATTGGGTATTTTGCAAACATATTCTCTTCCATCCACTTGTTGGCCTTCTCAGGACTCATCTTCCATCCAGAGTTGCAGGTGCTCACAATCTCAACCACCGAAGTGCCTTTCTTGTCGAGAGTGTTTTGGAAGGCTTTCTTGATTGCTGCTTTGGCCTTGCGCACAGCCGCTGGGGTGTGCACGCTCTGGCGGGTTACGTAGCAGGTGCCGTCGAGCAGCGACAGCACATCGCCAATCTTGAAAGGATAGCCGTTGAGGTCCACGCGACGTCCGTAGGGCGTGGTGGCAGTCTTCATGCCAAGCAGTGTTGTTGGCGCCATCTGTCCACCGGTCATGCCGTAGATGGCATTGTTGATGAAGATGATGGTGATGTTCTCACCGCGGTTGGCTGCATGGATGGTTTCTGCCGTACCGATGGCGGCAAGGTCGCCGTCGCCCTGGTAGGTGAACACGAGGTTCTTCGGGTAGAGGCGGCTCACTGCTGTGGCAATGGCTGGCGCACGTCCGTGGGCGGCTTCAATCCAGTCGATGTCGATATAATTGTAGGCGAAGACGGCGCAACCCACAGGGGCGATGCCCACGGTGCGGTCTTCAAGTCCCATTTCTTCAATCAGTTCTGCCACGATTTTGTGAACCACACCGTGGCTACAACCTGGGCAATAGTGCATGTGGTTGTCGTTCATCAAAGCCGGTTTCTTGTAAACCAGGTTTTCAGGCTTGATAATATCGTTGATGTCCATGATGGGATGCTTTAATTATTTCTGGTAAATTTTTTCTTTGAAGGCTTTCAGAATCTCGTCTGGTGTAGGCACGATGCCGCCGAGGCGTCCGAAATGCTCCGACCTCACTGCGCCGTCGATGGCGAGACGCACGTCTTCAATCATTTGTCCGGCATTGATTTCCACCACAAGCACACCTTTGGTGCGGCTTGCGAGTTCTTTCACCTTTGCCGACGGGAACGGCCATAGGGTGATAGGGCGGAGTATGCCAATCTTTAAGCCTTCCTTGCGCGCTGTCTCAACAGCCTTCTGGCAGATGCGCGCTATTGAACCGAATGCCACAATCAAGTAGTCGCAGTCGTCGGTGCCATACTCTTCGTAGCGCACTTCGTTTTCTTCAATCTTGCGATAGGTGGCCTGGAAGCGGAGGTTGTTGGCTTCCATCGTTGCCGAGTCGAGTTCGAGCGACGTAATCACGTTGCGCTTGCGACCTGGTGTGCGGCCTGTGGCTGCCCACGGACAGCGTTTGCGCACTTCCTCATCGGTGAGGCGTGGACGCTGTGGCGGAAGTACCACCTTTTCCATCATCTGTCCCACTACACCATCGGTGAGAATCATCGCCGGGGTGCGGTATTTGAATGCCAAGTCCCAGCCGAGCCCTACGAAGTCGCACATCTCCTGCACCGACGATGGCGCAAGCACGATGAAATGATAGTCGCCGTGGCCGCCGCCTTTGGTGGCTTGGAAATAGTCGGCTTGCGACGGCTGGATGGTGCCGAGGCCTGGTCCTCCACGGCTCACGTTGATGACCAGTGCCGGCAGTTCGGCTGCCGCGATATATGACAAGCCCTCGCACATCAAACTGATGCCTGGACTTGATGATGATGTTAATACTACTTTGCCCGTTCCTGCGGCGCCGTAGACCATGTTGATTGATGCAACTTCGCTTTCTGCCTGAAGCACAACCATGCCGGTTGTGTCCCATGGCTGTTGCGCCATCAGTGTTTCAAGCACTTCCGATTGAGGCGTGATTGGGTAACCGAAATATGCATCGGCGCCATAGCGGATGGCCGCCATTGCCAATGCCTCGTTGCCTTTCATCAACCGTATTTCTTTTTCCATGTCTGCTAATTTTTCGGTTTGTTAATCCAAGCGAGTTTTATAAACCTCGATACATGCGTCGGGACATACCAACGCACAACTTGCACAGCCTATGCAAGCATCGGGATTTGCCATATATGCAAAGTGATAACCGCGGTTGTTCACTTCCTTTGGCTGTAAGGACAGAGTCTGCGTTGGGCATGCCACTACACACAGGTTGCAACCCTTGCAGCGCTCTTCGTTGACCACAACTGCTCCTTTGATTTTAGCCATAATTTAATGTGTTTTGTTGTTAATCGTCATTGCAAATTTAAAGCATTTATTCTATCTGCAATATTGTTTTAGTGCTATTTAAAGTTTGGCACAATTGGCGGTTTTTTGTGTAATCCTAACTACTCATTCGGTCTCCTTTTGTGCAGTTTTTATTAATTCTTCTGCACACATTTTTAGAGACTGTGCAATTCTTCGAACGCATAGTTAAGAAAATCGTTGAGCGGTTTTACTAAATGAATGTCTTTTACAACAATTTTCTGCCAATTTTCGGTTTCGAACAGCGAATTTTTATATTTTTTTTGCACTAAGAATTCCTTCATCTTGATGATTTCTGCGCCTTGGCAGTCTTTCGGGTAGCCTTTGGGTAGGGTTTTCAGACTGTCGCCCACGAGTGCTGGAAACTGCTTCTTGAACTCGGGATTGTCCACAATCTCGAGAAACTCGTCGAGGTTGTCGTAGATGTTGCGGCGCAGAAATTTCAGCACTGGCGGCTCGGGAAACCACACACCGCTGTAGAGACCGCACTCGTCGGGCTCGATGTGGAGATAGTAGCCTGCTTCCTTGCATTTTTTGCCGCCGTGGGCGAGCACCACGCCGAAGTGGGTCTTGAAAGGCGACTTGTCGGCTGAGAATCGGATGTCGCGGTAGATGCGGTAGGTGCACTGCTGGGCGCTGACGCCGGCGAGATACGGGTCGAAGCGCGCTATCTCGCCAATCAGTGTGTCGATTTCGGCGAGGCACTGCTGCCGTATCTCGTTGTATTCCTCTTTGTGCTCGGCAAACCACGGGCGGTTGTTGTTGTCTTTCAACAAAGCCAGAAAGCCGAGCATTCTGCTTATTCCTGTCATAGTTTAGAGTGAGTAATTGCTTATTGTTTTATGGTGATGCTTGTGCCTTTTTCGCTTTCGTTGTTGGCGCGGTCGAGCACGGTCACTACGTAGGTGTAGTGTCCGTGGCTGTCGCCGAGCGGATATTCTGCCTTGTAGGTCACGCCGAGGATGGCCTCGCTATTGTCGAGGTCGATGTCGGCGCCTTTGTCAAAGCGGTAGACCACGTAGGCGCGAGCCTGCTGCATCGGGTCGGCTGTCGTTGGCTCTTTCCATGTGAGGCGGTCGCCGTCGCGGCGGAGCGATGTTACTTCGCCGGGCTTCACACTGTCGATCCATGGGTAGTTAGGCACAAGGGCCACGTTCTTCTGCTCCACTGTGGCGAGGGAGTCGGCAACACCTTTGTAGTTGACGGTCACGGAGTAGCCTGGCCACCAGCAGTTGCCTTGGATGTTGGGCAATTCGCGCGAGAGGCGAATCTTGTGCGCCAATTGTGTTGGCGATGTCGATGGGGCAAGGTCGGGAGTGTCCATCGTAACCTTTATGTCCTGACCGATATACATGTGGCGACCGTTGGCGTTGTCGTTCCACCAGTGGGCGAGTTTCTCCGACGATGCCACTTTCTTCTCGAGTGACCAGTAGAGTTGGGGGAGCATATAGTCAACCCAGCCTTTCTCCGTCCAGAGGAGCACGTCGGCATAGAGGGCGTCGTAGTTCTGCAATCCGTTGGTGTCGCTGCCGCGTGGGTCGCTTGCCTTGTTGCGCCAGATGCCGAACGGACTGATGCCGAGGCGCACCCACGGCTTCTCGGCGGCAATCACGTTGTGGAGGCCTTCGATGAGCAGGTCCACGTTGTGGCGTCGCCAGTCGCCGCGGCTCATGCCATTGCCGTATTTCTTAAACGATTTGCTGTCGGGAAATTCCTGTCCAGCCACAGGGTAGGGGTAGAAATAGTCGTCCATGTGGATGGCGTCGAGGTCGTAGCGGGTGATGAGGTCCTTTACCACACTCTCAATGAACTCGCGGTTCTCTGGCAGTCCCGGGTCGAAATAGAGTTTGCCGTCGTAGGTCACAAACCGCTCGGGATGCTTATAGTAGATATGGTTTTTCGCCAGTTTCTCGGTCTTCGATGTGGTCACGCGGTAGGGGTTGAGCCACGCGTGGAGTTCCATGCCGCGCTCGTGGGCCTCATCAATCATAAACTGCAACGGATCCCAATAGGGCGACGGCGCTTTGCCGGCGGTGCCTGTGAGAAAACGGCTCCACGGCTCAAGGTCGGAAGGATAGAAGGCATCGGCGCTCGGACGCACTTGGAAGAGTACGGCATTGCAGCCTGCGGCTTTAAGTTTGTCGAGTTGGTCGCGCAAGTAGGCTTTGGCCTCGTCGGTGGTCATTTTGGCGTATTGTCCCTGATGCACGGTGTGGAGCCACGCTCCGCGAAATTCCTGTTTCGGACTTCCCGCTTGTGTCATCGGTACAGTGAGCAATGCTGCGCACAAGGCTGAAAGGATTTGTCGTTTCATTAGATTGGTTTTGTTTGGTTTTACTCCCACGAAGTTACAACACCCCGCCGTCATATCCAAACCAATCCTCTTAAAAACTGTCCATTGTTGCCGAATTGCGTGGTTTAATTTCTTGCTTGCGGCGGAAAATGCTAATTTTGCGACATATTATGTATAGGAAAGTCAATTATCTTCATATCATTGCTCTTGCAATGCTTCTTGGCGCTTGCGACAGCGGCAAGAATCCTCTCACCACGGGCTACGGCAACGTGAGTTTCAATCTGAGTGTCGACGGTGTGGTCGACGGCGTGGCTGGCGCTGCGTCGTCGGAAGTGAGTGTGCCGTCGGTCGACGCGCTCTACATCTCGTCGTCCAACAACTATGAACCTGCGGTCAAGTCGTGGGCTTCGCTGGCGAAGTTTGAGGCTGGCTCGAAGAAACTGCCGATTGGTGTCTACACCTTCTCTGCCGGCTACGGCGACCGCACCGAGGAGGGATTTGTCTCGCCGGCGTTCTATGGCGAGGCATCAAGCGATGTGCGCGAGGGAAGGGAGTCGAGTGTAAGTATCCATTGCCGCGTGGCGCAGGCGTTGGTATCGACGTCTTTCAGCGACAATGCTAAGGCGTTGGCGCAGACCATCGCCATGCGTGCCAAGACGGAGGAGGGTGGATATGTCGACTTCTCGTCGGGCGAGAGCCGCACGGCGTGTCTGCGTCCGGGTGCTCTTCGCTGCGAACTTGCGCTTACTGATGCCTCTGGGCGCAGCGTGGCGCTTCAGCCATTCGATGCTATAAGCGTTGAGGCTGCCACTCACCATCAGTTCCGCTTCGATGCCGACGGCAACGCGCTCACCGCGGTCTACGACGATGCAACGCTCGCCACGCCTTTCCGCCTCACAGTCGACGACGCTCTGTTCTCTACGGCATCGCCTACAATAACCCCTATGGGCTTCGACAGTGGTACTTTCAACATGCTCGAATACAGCGTTCCGTCGTCGCTCGGTGTTAACATTGCCGTGCCGGGCGGGTTGCAGAATCTATATTTTACTGTAATTTCATCGTCTATGGACGACAATTATTGGTCTACGGAAACCGACCTCGCTGCCGCGGATGTGGCTACTCTTGCCTCTGAGGGCATCGTGGCTACGGGGCTCGAGAAGGGTTCTACATCGGTGTCGCTCGACTTATCGCAGATCGTTTCGCGAATGACGGCTGGCACTTCTACCACGGAGCACCGCATCATCATTCAGGCGCGCGACCTTGCCGGACGGGTGGCTCTGTCGCCTTCTGTGCTCACGGTGACTACGCGCCCGGTGGCTATTGCTCTGAAGCAGCCGGCTGCCTTGTTGCCTTCAGCCGACAGGGTGCAGGTTGAGGTTGAGTGCAACGGCGATTTGCCGGTGGAGCAGTTGTCGTTTGAGGTGAAGGGTGTCTTCTCTTCCGACGTGTGGGACGCAGTCGACGCCATCAGTCTTGAGCGCACGGGCGTGGGTCGCTATCTGGCGGTGCTGCCGCTCACTCCGAGTGTCGACGGCTCTTATGTGCGGGCGGTCTTCAACGGGGGTGTGAAAACGTCCGACCCAGTATCGGTGGTGCGCAGCATCCCGCAATATGCCGTGGCGTGTGAGCGCGAAAACATCTGGCCGTCGCAGGTCGACCTTATGTTTTCTGGCGACAACCTTTCGGAGATTATACCTTATATTAATGTACTCGTGCAGCCCTCGGGCGGCAGTTGGCACCCAGCGGTGGTGGAGCGAAGCGTTGCCGACGGGCGCATCACGGTGAAGACTCTCACGCCGTCAACATCCTACAACATCCGCATCACTACGGGCGTCAACGACACCCACGAGTTTAGCGTGAGCACGGAGTCGGCGCTCGAACTACCGAACGCTGATTTCGAGGACGTGACGGAAACTATAAAGATGAAGAGTGTGAACTGCGGCGGTAAGTACTCCAACCTGTCGAGTTGGATGCCTATCTACAACAAGGCTGACATCCTTGTGAGCGAGCCAAAGAAATGGGCGAGCGTCAACAAGAAAACGTGCGCGTCGTTTGCCTCCAACTCCAACACATGGTTCCAAGTGCCAACCACGGAGATAATCGCCTCCATGGGAAGCGGACAGTGGTCGGTGCGCATACGCAACGCCGCCTGGAGTTGGGAGGGGGTGGAGCCGCCGCGCGATGCCCGCACCGACCGCCAGTACTATAGTTCCTATACGCCCGACAATCTGAACCGCTCTGCGGGCAAACTCTTCCTGGGTAGTTACGATGTGGACAAGACGGGCAAGGAGACCTATAATGAGGGCATTGCCTTCACCTCGCGTCCTACGGCGGTGTCGGGCACCTACACCTATGTGCAGGACTATCACGACACGTCGGAAACGGGTATGGTAGTGGTGCGTCTTGTCAACGACGAGAGTGGCAAGGCGGTAGAGATTGGCCGCGGTGTGGGCTATCTCAATCCGTCAACGTCGCTCACGCGCTTCAACGTGCCCATCACCTACAGTGTGCGCAACAAGCGTGCCACGCGTCTGATGCTGATGGTCACATCGTCCAACCACGCGTCCTACTCCATCGCTGAGGAGACGCGCGCCATCCGCACCACCGACCGCCTCCAATCAGCCGTATCCCTCGGCGCCGAACTCACCATCGACCAACTCGCCCTCCTCTACGAATAAGGGACGAGTTAAGAGGGACGAGCGAGGAGTGAAGAGGAAGGAGCGTGCCGCGATGCCAGTGGGCGTGGACGCTGGCAACGTGGGCGCGCCTCTTCGAGGCGTCGCGATGTCAGCGAGGAGAGTCTAGGCTTTCAGCCTATTTTTATTCCATTCCCATACTTTTTCTACTGAGCCCATTCCTCGCCCCCGTAGGCGGTGCTACTGAGGCATCGTTGGCGGCGCCTCGACCTGAAATCAAAAAAAACTTTTACATTTTTTTTGATTTACAAAAATCAAATCACTACCTTTGCTAACTGGTAATAAACGAATTGAATATGAAAAAAATTTACTCTTTACTTTTTATGGTGCTGGTGGCTGCTCTTAGCCTTTCAGCGCAAAACTACTACAACGGCTCGCTCGATGTTGAGATGGCCGGTACTTCGATTGTTAAAGGTCAGGCTACTCGCGTTTCCCTTACCGAAGCCACCGATGGCACTTACACTTTCCGTCTCCCAGATTTCCGCATCACTGTCGGTGACACTGAGATTCCATGCGGTGACATCGTTGTTGAGGGCGTGACTCGTACCGCCAACACTGATGGTTTTGACATCGCTGGCTCTGTCAACGACCTTAGTCTTGCCAGTGGTGCTATCCACGCAAAGGTGGACATCGCAGGTACAGAATCGGCTGCAGGTCACATGAATCTCACCATCACAGTGGGTTGGTATATGAATTATACCGATGGCGACCTCGATACGATTTATTCCTATCAACGTGGCATTCGTTGGCGACCTCTTCGACAGCGTTACCGACTATTTCGATGGCAAGTTGAACGTGGAAATGGGTGGGTCTGTAATTGCTCAAGACCAACCTACACAGGTGCAACTCAAGAGCATCGACACTGACGTGTATATGTTCAAACTTCCAGATTTCCGCATCACTGTCGGTGACACTGAGATTCCATGCGGTGACATTATTGTTGAGGGCGTTACTCGTACTGCAAATGCCGATGGCTACGACATCGCTGGCTCTGTCAACGACCTTAGTCTTGCAGAAGGTGCTCTACATGCAAAGGTGGATGTGACTGGAACAGAATCGGCAGAGGGCAAGATGGATCTCACTATCACTGTGGGTTGGTATATGAATTATACTGATGGCGACCTCGATACGATTATTCCTATCAACGTAACGTTCGTTGGCGATAAGACAGCCGCTGTCAATAGTGTGGCTGCCGACAACGTGAAGGTGTTTGGCATGAACGGCGCTATCGCAGTTAATGGCTTCAACGGCCGCGCATATGTCTACTCTGTAGACGGCCGCCTCGTTGCCACAGCCAACGTCAACACCACTGCCGAGTTGCCAATGGCAAAGGGCCTCTACGTGGTCCGCACAGCCAACAAGGCAACAAAAGTAATTGTGAAATAAACATTCAAATTAATATGAGTGCAGGACTGGCCGCAAGGCCAGTCCGTTTTTTTTTAAGCCGTAGACTTCTTCACTGTTGTAGCACCGCTTACAGGGTGCAAAAACTTCGGTATGTCGCTGAGCCCCAGGCTGAAGCCAGGGGTTATAAATATTGCGCCTCGATGAGGCGCGCACCCATGCACCGACCTCACACATCACCCTCTAGCGCACCCATGCGGCGACCTCCCGCATCATCGCAGCGCGCACTGACGCAGCGCCAGAGGTGGCCTATGCCAGCGATGTGGGTGCGCCTCCTCGAGGCGCTACAGATAAAACCCCATGGCTTCAGCCTGGGGCAAGGCACAGTCCACCCACCAGCACCCCGTAGGCGGTGCCACAGGGGCAACGACAGTGGATGGTTGCCAGCGCCGTGGGTGCGCCTCCTCGAGGCGCTACAGATAAAACCCCACGGCTTCAGCCTGGGGCAAGGCGCAATCCGCCCCACCAACACCCCGTAGGCAGTGCCACAGGGGCGAAAACTGTCATACTGAAAAAAATTTTTTGCTTTTCTCTCGGCTTGCACTATCTTTGTCATGTTATGGCTTATCTTTCATCATATTATCATGTGGTTTTCCGCACTTATCGTAGTGCGAGGGTGCTATTCCCGGAAAATACAGATCAATTCCACAAATACGTTAACGGAATAGTGAAGAATATTGGTTGCCGACTGCTCTGCATAAACAGCATGCCTGACCACGTGCATATCGCCATAGCACTTAAACCAGACATTTCCATCTCTGAATGCGTTAGAACTATCAAGGGTAACACAAGTAGATGGCTGTCTTCGAATCCTCAAATATTCCCTTATTTTGAAGGTTGGGGACATGAATATTTCGGCTCCACTTTCAGCGCAAAGGATTTGCCTGGTGTTGTTGCCTATATTTCTAATCAACAAGAACACCATAGAAACCGCTCGTTGGAAGATGAACTGAAATACTTCTTTACACTAACAAACCAAACCGAAAAGTTGAAATATTTCCTGTCCGACAAATAGACTTCTTCGCCGTTGTAGCACCGCTTACAGGGTGCAAAAAACTTTGGTATGTTGCCTTGCCCCAGGCTGAAGCCAGGGGTTATAAATATTGCGCCTCGATGAGGCGCGCACCCATGCACCGACCTCACACATCACCCTCTAGCGCACCCATGCGGCGACCTCCCGCATCATCGCAGCGCGCACTGACGCAGCGCCAGAGGTGGCCTATGCCAGCGATGTGGGTGCGCCTCCTCGAGGCGCTACAGATAAAACCCCATGGCTTCAGCCTGGGGCCAGGCGCAGTCCGCCCTACCAGCACCCCGTAGGCGGTGCCACAGTAGCATCGACAGTGGATGGTTGTCGGCGCCGTGGGTGCGCCTCATCGAGGCGCTACAGATAAAAACCCCATGGCTTCAGCCTGGGGCCAGGCGCAGTCCGCCCTACCAGCACCCCGTAGGCGGTGCCACAGTAGCATCGACAGTGGATGGTTGTCGGCGCCGTGGGTGCGCCTCATCGAGGCGCTACAGATAAAAACCCCATGGCTTCAGCCTGGGGCCAGGCGCAGTCCGCCCTACCAGCACCCCGTAGGCGGTGCCACAGTAGCATCGACAGTGGATGGTTGTCGGCGCCGTGGGTGCGCCTCATCGAGGCGCTACAGATAAAAACCCCATGGCTTCAGCCTGGGGCCAGGCGCAGTCCGCCCTACCAGCACCCCGTAGGCGGTGCTACAACACAAACACGAGTTAACCTACATTCATTGGCGGGTGATAAAAAAGTTAAAAAAAAATATTGGCAATCGGAAAAATGTTTGTAGATTTGCAACGGTTTTGTGTAAAATAAATCTGCCTAACATGTTGATATGTCGGCAGAACGATAATAAAAACGGAAATTAGTAATTTGTTTTAATATGAAAAAAAACTTACTCTTAAGCGGTGCTTTCCTTTTAAGCATTTCTGCTCTTACCGCAAATGCCCAACAGTTGCCCAATGTGGGCTTCTCTAACTGGAAAGGAACTTGTGGAAAAACCTTGTCTGTAAAAAACGACTATCGTCAACGTCCAGGCGTCGAGCCTTCCGACTGGAACGGATCGAATGTCAACCAACACGTAATTATCGATAAAGAAGAATCTGGTCTGGTTACAAAAGGAGAAGAATCGGGCAATGCTTATGTCCAATTGAAAAATATTTTTATTGGAGTAAACCTCGGCTTTAAAAAGATTGGCGCAGTCGCTCCTGGCTTTGTCACTTTAGGCACACCATGGGTATATGCTGAGTCGACTACTTCCAACTGCGATGGCGGAACATTTGGGGGGGTAGACTTCACTTATCGTCCTGATGCAATCACGGGTAAGTACAAACGCACGGATTCTAATTCCGAAAACTCTCGCATCATTGCATATCTTTGGAATGGCACTTACACCTCCAATATCGGTAGCGTTGATGGAAAGACAGTTCAGTCGATTGACGATGCCGACAAGGTTGTGTTTGGAACAAAAACAGGCACTACCAGCGGAAATTTGGTAGCAAAGTGCGACTACACTTTCTCAACCACAAGCAGCGCTTGGCAAACAATCACTGTGCCGTTGAACTACGAGGACGGTGCTGCTGCGCCAACGAAGATGAACGTGATTATCTGCGGTGGCGATTATTGGACCCGTGGTAATCTGAAAGACAATACCACTCTTCTTGTCGACGATGTTGACTTCGTTTACTACTCTACTCTCGAGTCGTTGAAGGTGAAGGGCACGAATGTGGCTTTGACCAGCGGCACATACAACTACACGATGACTGGCAAGATACCTGCGGCTTCGGAAGTTGAGGCAGTTTGCAAGAGCCAGTTTGCCAACGCAGCGGTGGCTGTCGACAGCGAAAACTATAAGGTGACCATCACCGTTACCAACCAAGGCGGCAAGGACCTCGACGGCGAGACCCAGCACGTCTACACTCTCCAGTACCCTGTTCAAGAAGTGAAGGACTACGACGGTAAACTCAACGTAACGATGGCAGGTGGAGACGTAATCGCTAACGGTGACAAGACAATCACCATCGTTTATTACGACGACAACACCTGCGACATCTCCCTCAGCGACTTCTCGTTTATGGGTCAAAACCTCGGTGACATCCTCGTTCCTGGCGTGAAGGTGACAACCGATGCTTCGGGAACAAAGACATTCTCCGATGGCAAGGTTGAGGCAATGTCGCTCGCTGACGGTGCTATTATCGCCAACGTGACTATCGACGGTGGCACAATCACTACCGGCGGCAATGTAAATATGCCTATCACCGTGGTTTGGCTTTATGGGTATCCAAATACAACACAAGAAGTACCTATCAATGTTGTGTTCACAAGCAATTTGGAATATACATACACGGATGAAGGTTACACTTACGCTATCAAGAATAGTGACTACAAGAATCCTGTCTACGAGAAGAAACCAGCAACTCTGTGGGCCTACAAAGAGGGTGAGATGGATGATATAACTTACACCATCGAAATTGTGGACAACGAAGGCTTGGATCTCACAGTTACAGGCTTGTCAAACGATGAAGAGCAATACAGCGGCACTGACAGCAACGTTAAGGTGAACTGGAAATACGGCTCATACTCATCGACTACAGGATATGCTGTGACAGTGGTTGGCGGCAAGGTAACTGAAGGTACTCGTGCCGGACAGTATGAGGTTTCGTTCGCATTGCCTCAGGCAACGGCTTCCGACCCAACCTACACAATCGTGTTCACCACCGACGAGGTTTCATCATCGGTTGAGGGGCTGGATGCCGACCAGTTTGCAGCACGCGGCATCAACGGTGCCATCGCAGTGAGCGGCGTAAGCGGCAAGGTTGAGGTCTACACAGTAGACGGTCGCCTCGCATCGTCTGCCAACGTCAACAACGTTGCCATGTTGCCAATGGCAAAAGGCATCTACGTGGTACGCTCCGGCAACCACACCGCCAAGGTTATCGTAAAATAATAGGTAACTAGATAC
>CAVEIP010000033.1:0-13118 GCA_963615935.1 [Ruminococcus] lactaris
TGTTTTTCATAGTTTTAGCCATGAAAACATTGCGTTTCTATTTAGATTCTACATTTTCATTTTATCGTTTATAGACGACAAAATTGCACCCTTTTTATCGTTTATAGACGACAAAATTGCACACTTTTTATCGTTTATAGACGACAAAAAGTCGAGCGATGGTGATTTCGCCCGACTTTCTACAGGTATTTACCAAACTTTATTACAACATTATTTTTCTTACTGTTCTGCCGCTGGCGGCGGTTGCCACCACGACGTATGCCCCACGCGGCAGCGACAAGGCTTTGTGCCAAGCGCTGTCGGCGCGCTCGCTGAGCATCAACGCTCCCGAGAGGGAGTAGACCTCCACGCGGCTCAAGCCGTCGGCCTTAACCGTGAGGACACCGTCCACGCAGTAAATCTCAGCATCGGCTACTACCTCGGCTACCGACGATGTCTCATAAACCACCGATACCGACGTTTCCGCCTTGGCAAGTCCCGCCGCTGCAGTGATGGCAAACGTGCCAGTTATGTCGCTGCTATAATCTTCGCCGCTGACCGTGCCGCCCGTAGCCGACCACACTGGCGGATAGTCAATAACCTCGCCGTTGCAGTTCTTCACAACAGCCTCAAGAGCAACCTTCTCGCCCACTTTCACCTCATCAGAAATGTCGCCAATCTCTACCGAACAAGGCTCGTCGGCGGTGAGCAACCGTCCGAAGAGTTGCCACTCGTAGATGGAATAAGCCCAAACCGTGGCGCGGCGCGTCATCCGCAGGCGCACATAGCGAGCAATGGCATCGACGGTTGCTGCATCGGTGCGGTCAGCACCTGTGTCGGAATAGCCCGACTCCGAATGCAGTGTCTGCCAAGTCTCGCCGTCGAGCGACCCCTCAATAGTGTAGTCAGCCGCAGCAGCGCGTTCCCACAGCACATTGCTGCGCAGCAAGTGGTATGCGTTGGCGAGGTCGATGGTCAGTGTAACCACATCAGTCTCGGCAGCATCATTGGCAATCCAGCGAGTGCCAGTGTTGCCGTCGTTGACCGAAGCGATGCTCGCCGTTCCCGCCGAGGCGGTGGCAGTCTTGCCCAGCGCAAGATTGTCGGTAAGGGCTTCGAGCACACGCACCTCAGCCGTGGCTGTCAAGCCGCCAAACTGTGCCGAAACGGTGTAGGTACCTGCCGTTGTTGCGCTGACGGCACCGTCGGCATAGGTGATGCCAGTGGCACAGGTAATGGTAGCGTCTGTACAGTCAACCGCGTTGCCATATTGGTCGCGCGCCACTATGTCGAGAGCATGGCTGCTGCCTACCTCCATCTCCACGAGTGTTGGTTCAATAGCAAGCGATGAGAGAGCACTGCTGTCGAGCACACGGAGCATGCGACGTGCCGACACACCCTCGCAACTTGCCACCACGGTGCATTCGCCCGCTGCCGAAGGAGTGAGCAAGCCGTCGCTGTCGATGGTAGCGCAGTCGCCTTCCACGCTCCACTCTACATCGAAGTCCGAGGTGCAGTCGATGCCATACTGATCCCTTACCACTGCCACTATCTGCACAGGCGTGCCAACAAACACAGCCTTGCCGTCGTCGGCAGAGAGCGAGATCGACGCTGGTTTCGGGTCAACGCGCTTCGCCGTGCCGTAGACCTTCAACTCATTGATGCACGAGCCGTAGGCATTGTAGCGCGAGAGGCAGAACACCCTCACATAGCGGCCTGCGGCTGTAAACGAATGGCTGCGTGTACCGCCCGTAGAGGCCGACACTGTTGCCACCGTGGTCCACTCGTCATCGTCGTCCGACACCTCCACGCGATACGCCGTAGCATAGGCGTCGGCATTCCATTCAATTTCCGCGCGCGAGAGCACATACTCTGCGCCGAGGTCGACAACGATATACTGATTGTCGGCAAACTCGCTGCCCCAGCGCGTTGACGAATCGCCGTCGACTGCATTGGCAGGCACTGTGCCCGAGTTCTCATAACTTGAAGCATAAACACTCTTGCCGAGCGCAAGGTTAGTGTCGTCGTAGGTGCCAACCGTCACCGTTGCCGAGGCGCTCACCTTGCCGTTGCTTGCCACAACCGTGTAGGTGCCCGTCTTTGTGCCTGTAAACGTGGTTCCGCTCACAGCGTCCGCCATCTCGGCGCACGAAAGCGTGAAGCCGTCGGTCGGGAAATCGGTAGAGAACTGGTCGGTAGCGCTGATGGTGAAGTCGAGTTGCTCGCCCACTACAATCTGCGCAACCGAGGGCGACATCGTTACCGCCGTGGCAACAATCTGTTCCTCAACTACAAACTGCTTCGTCGCCGTATAGTCGCCGCTCGTGGCAGTTACCGTAGCCGTGCCGTAGCCCGCAGGCGTAAACACTCCGTCAGCGGTCACCGTGCCGCTATCTGCGCTCCACGTAATCTCACCAGCATCAACCATGTTGCCCTGAAGGTCGAATCCCGTGGCCGTCAGAGCCACCTGCTCGCCCGCCTTCACGATGGTTTCAGGCGCATTGATGCTGATGCCCATCAGCGACGAAGGGTCGGCATCAGGGTCGATGCCAAACACTTGCAGTTCCCACATCGAGATGCCGTAGGCAGTGGCACGTTGGCGTCCGGTGATGCGCACATAGCGCGCCGTTGCGCCGATGGCTGTCGACTCCTCGCCGCCGCTACTGGTAACCGATTTCACCTTAGTCCAAGTAGAGCCGTCGAGACTTGTTTCCACATCATATAGCGACGCGTATGCGCTCTCCCAAAGGATGTTCACCGAATTGACGTAAGCCTCCTTGCCGAGATCCACCATAATCCATTCATCGTCGTTGGTGGCACTACTCCAGCGCGTCGACGAGTCGCCATCGACGGCATTAGCCTTAAGCGTGCCTGCATTCTCCTCCGAACTTACGGTGACCGTTTTGTTGAGTGCCAAATTAGGCATTGTCGGAGTCATATAGATCTGATGGCTATACGAATGACCGTCGGCAGTAGTTGCATTGATAGTGTACACGCCAATTTCGTTGACATCAAGGATTGAGTCGGTCTTCACTGTCACGCCATTGCGCTCAATGGTCCACGTGGTAGCCGTGGCGTAGGCGTCGCCATACTGGTCGACGGCGTTGAGCGAAAACTCCACGGTCTGACCCGCCATTGCATACGCCATCGCTGGCGTAATTTCTGCAGATGAGAGCACTGGCACCTCGTTCACCCGCACCGTCTTTGTCGCCGTCAGCGACCCGCAGGTGGCGGTGAGCGTGGTAGAACCCTTCGCCGCCGATGCCACAAGATTGCCGTCGGCATCGATAGTGCAGCCGTCGGTAGCAGTCCATGTCACCGCAGCACCATCAACGGTAGCGCCGTACTGATCGAGCACGGAAGCCGTAATGGCAGTGGTCGACCCAGGAGCAACCGTTGCGGGGCAATCGATAGTGATGGCCGATGCCACAGGGGCATCGGAGTAGACCGTCATCTGCCGTGCTGGCGCCTTGAACTGCTTCACCGCAGCACCGTCGCGGTAGAACGTCACGGTGCGCTCCGCTGAGTCGGGATTATAGGCCACATAGGTGTAGACCCCGTCAGCCGTGCAGAATGCCGATGCCGTTGGGATGTCGGCAGTGCAGGCGAAGTCGCGGTCGCCGTAACTGCGGTGGCTATGGGTGATGAAATAGGAAATACCGTTGGTGTCGGTTTCGCGAGCCACAGCCATATTGGCATCCCACATCTCGTCCATTATCTTTGCCGCCTGGTCGGCATCGTAGCGCTGCAGATAGGACAGCACCACATTGCCGAGACCCTTCTCTTGGCTAAGCGTAGACTCACTGCTTGTGGTTGTGGTCCAGCCGCCAATCTCCTTTGCCGACCACATCTGCTCGTAGTCCCACTTGGCAAAGTCGAGGTCCTCGCTCAGATAGTCGAGACAAGGCGATATAGGCATCCATTGGATGGAGTGCATCCACACAGGATCGCCAGAGAACCAAGTCCACCACCCCACACCGGCGGCAGTAAGGTTGCTGCAGTAGGGATGAGTGTAGAGCGTGCGGTCAATGTTCTCCTTGTCGCGGTCAAACCAGTATTCCGCCACGCCTTTCGACTCCGTGACCCAGCCGAAGATGCCCGCATCGCGCATCTCCTTGTCGCCGAGGGCAACGCCCAGCAGATAGACGCCACCCCAGCCTTGCATAGCCTCCGAGGTCGACTCCTGGCCGTTGCCGTTGCCCGTGTTGCCGAGGCCGCCGGCATAGGAGTGTCCCGACCAGGGGCTGAAGGTGCGCAGCCACGGGAAGCGCTTGTCGTTGCGGTCCCAGTTGGCATAGTCCTTGGCGATGAGTTTCAGCATGCCGCCATATTTCTTGCAGAAATCGTCGTCGACGAGAGCGAGCAGCGCACCGGCATAAGTGTAGTAGCCGTAATGGAAATGGTGGTCGTTGAAGGTGTCGCTGTCGTAACTCGTGTCGTAGCCCACAAGAGCGCCCCAGCGGTCGTAGCGCGCAAAGAAGCGCTGCGTTTCGCCGGGAGTATAGGTGAGCCAGTCCTCCAAACTCTCGCGCAGGCGCGAGCGGCACTGCTCAAAGAGTTCTTCCTCGCCCATCTCGCGGGCAAAGGTCATGTAGAGAGCCATCTGCGTCAGTCCTTTGCCGCCCCAATACGTGTCGGCACCAAAACTGCCCTTGGTGGCGTAGTCGGAAATCATCTGGACCATTCGCTCGCGGTTGTAGTGGTTGGCGAGGTCTGCCATCTCCTTCGGCGCAGCATACCACGGCAGGAAGCCGTCGAACTTATAGGCCGTTTCGAACGCCCGTCCGGCAGCCATCTTCATCTTGCCGCGCGGAGTGGCATAGGAGTAGTCGAGGAAGGAGATATTATTGGTTGAATTCTTATAGTGGTGAGGCAGAAATCCCTGAAGCGCATCGAGATTGGTGCCGCCGTCGAGGTTTTCGGTGGTGAGGGTCCAAGTGGACGTCATCATCGCCGTGCGCTCGTTGTAGGTCCACGCTGTGGTGGTGGAACGCACAATCACCGGAGCGTACTGCGCAAAGGTGTCGGCATCGTCGGCCGACGGGAGTACAGCCACGGCAAGGTAGTGGGACTTCGACGGCGCAAACGTGACGGCGATGCCGTCAGCAGTCTCCTCAAAGGTGGTGCCCGTAGCGCCGTAGAGGGCATAGATGTCGGAACCATTTGTTATCACCACGCGGCCGTCGACCGAGCAGTCAGCCACACCGCCACCTAGGTCGACCACAAGGTCGAGGTCGGTAGCCTCCACCCATGTGAACGGCGAGCCTTGGGCCATGGTCACGTTCATCACCTTGTCGCCATCGGCAAGTTGCATGCGCAGACCCCAGTCGCTCCAGTCGTCGGCAATAGCATTGGCTGGGTGAAACTTGCGGCCTTTCACCGTGATGCGCGTGTCGTACTTCATCTCGCATCCGTCGGTGCTCCAGTGGCTCGGGTGAGCCACATAGATGCCGTCGCCCTCGGCGCATACCACCTGCGGATAAGTCCACAGGATGCCGCTGTAGGTGTCCACCAGCAGATTCGTCCACCAATCGTTGGTAGGGATAGGTTCGCCCACCTTGCTGTCAGCCATATAGATGCGGCGGGTTTCCATATATCGGCTCTTGTCGCCGCTGTGTGCGTCGGTCTTCGACTTGCACAGAGGCGTGTACTCGGCATAACTGCCGCTCCCCACAGCAACAGGCTGTTGCGCCGCCGCCGAGAGCGACAAAGTGGCGAGCCATAACAAATGATTCTTCATTCTTTTCCAGATTTGAAAAAAGTCACTGCCATTAACCACAGCAGTGACTTTTCCTAACTAAAAACACACTCTAAATATTTTTACTATTTCAAAATCTTAGTCACCGCTACCGTGCCGTCGGCCTTAACTGCCTTAACCAAGTAAACGCCCGACTGAAGATTAGCGATATCGATTGTCGCTCCGTTTGCAGTGGCAACCATCGCTCCGTTGACGCTGTAAAGTGCAGCGCTTACAACGTCCTCAGGAAGGACTACGCTATTGCCGACAACCATTACCTTGCTGGCTGCAATCACTGATTTCACGCCCGAAGTGCCGTCAACGTCGTAGACCCACACCTCCTGGAGTTTTGTGCCCCAACCTGTCGAAGCCTTTGTAGAATGAATCTTGATGTATTTGGCTTCGATGCCGTTGCCAGGGAAATAGTCGGTACGCGCTTCTTGTTTCGCAGCCTTATCGTAGGTTCCGAAAGTGGTGTATGTCTCGCCGTCGGTCGATGCCTCGACAGTGTATTGGCAAGAGTTTGCGCCTTCCCATGAAGTTTTCACATAGTCAATCTTGAACGTTCTCGCCAACTCGATTGCAACCCAGCATTCGTAGGTGTGGTCAACCGAACCGGCAGGCTCTGAAAAGCCGATAATCGAAGCGGCAGCGTCAATGCCGTCGTTGACTGCCGACGGATTGGAGTCGCCGGTCTGCGTGCCATCGGAATAGGTTACAGGACGTTTAAAAGCAAGGTTGTAGTCGGCATCCTTTGCAGCAACGGCAGTAACAGTCACGGTGTTCGACACAACACCGTTTGCAGCAGTGTAGCATACTTCAGCCTGTCCAGCCTCTGAGAGGGTGAGCACATTGCCGCTCATCGTGCCTGCGCTGGTGGTATAAGAGCCAGTGTCGGAAGAGAGGTCGTAAGCGCTGCCATACTGGTCATAGCCTGCAAGAGAGAAGGTAAAGTCGCCTGTCAAGGCGCACTCCTTGTCGACAGTCAGCTTAAGAGTGGTGAGCATAGTGGCAGAGTTGGTGTATACCTGCAATTCGCGGAGTTTGGTGCCGTATTGTGTCGCTGCACGTGTGGAATGGAACTTCACATAGCGTGCCTTAACAGCGTCATTGCTTATAAGCCAGTCGTGGCGGTTGGTCATACCCGCGCCGTTGGTCACTGTAAATATATCAAGAGCTTCGTCGTATGTAATGTTGTCGAGAGAGAACGTAACGGTATAGTCGGCGGACGAAGCGCCCTCAAACCAAGTGTGAACAACGTTGATGTCGCACACAGCGCCGAGGTCGACAACGATTTCGGCATCATACTCGTGGTTGGTAGCGTCGGATGGCTCTGGAGTCTCCCAGATGGTGTCCTTGCCGTCGACTGCGTTGGTCGGATTGCTAGAGCCTTCGGTGTAGGAAACGATTGTCTTGTTGAGAGCAAGGTTGTTGCCGTCAGCAACCACCTCCACCGTCACAGTGTTTGACACGACATCGCCGATTTTCACCTTTACATTATATGTGCCGCGCTGAGTCACGGTCATCGTAACGTCGTTGAACGTAGCGGCATCGTTGTCGCATTCAAACACTTTCGAGGCGTTTTCGTCGGCAGTAAGGGTGTAGCTGTAGCCGTTCTGGTCGAGGGTGGTCAGCGAGAACGTATAGGTGTCGCCAGTAGCACCCTTTGTTGTTGCAGCGGTAAGATTGATTGTGGTCAACACCCCTGCCTCAGGAGCGTCATAAACGCCAAACTCCCACATACTGAAGCCGTAGTTGGAGCCGCGCGTAATGAGTTCGATTGCCACGTAGCGGGCAGAACCGCTCAATGCAATTTCCTTTTTAGCAGGAAACGAAGAGAGAGTTTCCTCCACATCGGCCATTTCTGTCCAACCCGATGCGAAGTGCTTTGAAGTGTCGTCGTCGTTGAGATTGGTTGTCATCTCTTCGGTCAACTCATTGGCAACATGAATCTTGTAGTGCTTTGCATAAGCACCTTCCCAAAGGATTACAACGTGGTCAAGAGTTGTTACTTCTTCTAAGTCAACGTAGAACCAAAGACCGTCGGAGCCTTGTGCCGACTCCCAACGAGTGCCTGTGTTACCGTCCAATGCAGACGCCGCATTTCCCGAGGGCGCATAGCCTGTTTTGCCTTCAGCCACATTAGTCGCCGAAGCCGATACTGCTAGCATCAAGACAGAGGCAATTAAAAGTGTGATTTTTCTAAAATTCATAGTCTTTCTAAATTTTATGGTTGAAAAATGATTAAACTTCGATTTAACAGTGGTTTGTCAACGATGCAAAGTTATGCAGGAATTCCTCACCCCCCCCAATAATTTCTTTCAAAACAACTCAACAAAGGTATATACGAAAAAATTTCCGCATAGGGATACAATGTTATCTTTCAGTATATTATACACAAACAATGTTGTAAAACATATTTCACAATGTTGTATTTTTACCTCAACATCGCAATTTTCAATGGGAAAAAGCAATCTAAAGTCACGACACACGAACAAACTGTAGGCTTAGAAGAGTAAGGTGTGAATGTGTGAGCCTCGAAGAGGCGAAACAGATAAAACCCCAGGGCTTCAGCCTGGGGCCAGAGTGTCAATCAAGTATTTGCGTGCTGTAAGTACGCTACTGCACCATCTCCAAGCAACCACGCAACAAAAAATGAGGCTTAAACGATTGACAAGCAATCTTTTAAGCCTCATTTAGTCGGGGTGACTGGATTCGAACCAGCGACCACACGCCCCCCAGACGTGTACTCTAACCGGACTGAGCTACGCCCCGATTCGGGTGCAAAGATACGCATTTTTCCGCTAATCGCACCATTCGCCACCGATTTTTCGTAATTTTCAATAAATTACTCAAACCTCGGTAGAACTTGCAAGCAAGTTTGCAGTTTTGCGCTCGATTTTTCGTAATTTTCGATAAATTACTCAAGCCTCGGCAGAACTTGCAAGCAAGTTTGCAGTTTTGCGCTCGATTTTTCGTAATTTTGTGCTTCAAAACGAATGTATGGAGATTCTTCCTTTTGATATAAACAACTACGAAATCATAGGCTACGGACTGCTGTTGGCGCTCGCCGTGCTGCTGTCGGTGGTGGCTGTGCGCCGCAAGGCCACACTGTCGCACTGGCTGGCAGACAATGCCCTCGACACCGACAGCGAGGAAACTCCGCTCCCACTGCCGGGCATCTCGGTGATTGTGCTTGCCGCACACGCCGACGCCGACTATATGGAGGAGAGCATTCCGCTGATGATGGAGCAGGACTATCCCGACTTTGAGGTTATTGTGGTGAACATGGACAAGTCGGAGGCTGTCGACGACGCAATCATCCGTCTGCAGATGGTTCACCCCACGCTACGCGCCACATTCATCCCGGGAAGTTCGGCAAACGTGTCGAAACGCAAACTCGGCATCACCCTCGGCATCAAGGCCGCCCGCCACGACGTGGTGGCAATCACCTCAGCCCATTGTTTCCCACAGAGCCGCCTGTGGCTTCGCGCCATGGGCCGCCACTTCGACGACTACACCGACATGGTGCTGGGCTATAGCCACAACCGCCATGCCGACGACCGCGCCTTTGGCCACCGCTACCGCACCTACGACACCACCGCCGACGCCGCCCGCTATCTTGCCGCAGCCATCCACGGCAACACTTTCCGCGGCAACGCCGACAACATTGCCTACAAGCGCAGCGCATTTCTTGCGGTGAAAGGTTTCTCCTCGTCGCTCAACCTCAAATACGGCGACGACGACATCTTCGTGAGCCAGGTTGCCGACGGCGACAACGTGGCTGTGGAACTCTCGCCGGAGAGCATCCTCGAGTCGCGCTATGTGGACTATGCCTATTTCTATAAGGTAAACAAAGAGCATCACTACTTCACGCAGAAGTTCCTGCCGTCGAAGATGCTCGGCATCCGTATACTCACACAGATTGCATACTACGCTTTCCTTCTGCTCACAGCAGCAGGTATAGCCTATCCGGCACTGCTTGGCGCCGATGGCGCCGACATAGTGAAGCCTGTGGCTTTGGCATCGCTGGCGCTTGCCGCCTACCTCGCCGAGGTGCTCATCAACATCTTCGCGCAGCGACGCATGGCGAAGGCGCTGCAGTCGCCGCTACTCTTCTTCAGCATTCCGCTGTTCCGCTTCGTGCGCCCGATAATCAACACTGTGCGCAACAGCAAAGCGCCGCAAGCGAGCAACTACACTTGGGAATAACACTAAAACCATAAATTGCGATGAAACTAAAATACACACTCGAAGAAAAACCGCCTTTTGCCCACACCCTGCTCTATGGACTGCAATGGCTACTCATTGCCATCCCCAACGTGCTGACAGTGAGCATTCTTGCCAAGCTCCAATTTGGCGACGACAACATACAGATGCAAACAACCTACCTGCAGTCGGTCTATTTCGTGTACGGCCTGACGATGCTTGTGCAAGCCATCTGGGGACACCGCATGCCCCTGGTTGTAGGCTCGGCAGCAGTGCTGCTAGTGGGCATCCTGTCGGCATTCTCGAGCGCCAGTTTCAACGCCATCTACACCTCTATCGCCATCGGCGGCGCGGTGCTGCTGATGCTCTCTCTGTCGGGACTACTCAAGAAAATCACGCGCATCTTCACGCCGCGCGTCATCGTGGTTATCCTCGGACTCATTGCTATGACCCTCGCGCCGGTAATCATCTCACTGATATTCGAGCCCGGCAAGGAGTTTTTCGGCTTTATGTTTTTCATCATCGGCATCATCGTAACCTTCGTGATCGAACGGTTTATGAAAGGCGTATGCAAGTCGCTCACAGTGATGATAATAACCATTGGCGGCACAGTGGCCTACTACCTGTTTAACCAACTGCCTGAGGTCGCCGCCGTGAGCCATACAACCGACATCAGCAAGATTTTCATCAAGCCAGAGTTCGACCTGTCGGTCACCATAGCATTCCTCGTGTGCTTCTTCGCCCTGCTCATCAACGAATTAGGGTCGATTGAAGCGTTGCGCGTCCTCATCGGTGCTGAGGAAAACGGCCGCATACGCCGCGGCTGCGCCGTGACTGGAGCGGGTAACATTCTCGCCGGAATGATGGGCATCATCGGCCCGGTAGACTATTCTATTTCTCCTGGAATCGTTTCTTCCACCAAATGCGCCTCGAGGATAACAATCCTGCCTTGCGCCGTGGGACTCATCATCTGCTCGTTTCTTCCCTCCGCCGTTGTGTGGCTCACCCAGTTGCCCAACATGGTGATTGGCCTCGTGCTCACCTATGTTGTTGTGCTTCAATTCGCATCGGCATTCGGAATGATAGCCGAAAAGAAAATTATAGCCAATTTCAGCCATTCCCTCACCATCGCTTTGCCCCTCACCGTGGCACTGATTGTGGCGTTCTTGCCCGATGCCGTAGAGGCGAATTTACCCCTCGCTTTGCGACCGATTCTGACCAACGGATTTGTAATTGGTGTTCTATTAGTCGTTTTTCTTGAACACATAGTCTTTTCGCAAAAAAAGGGAGAACAATAATTGCGCAAGTGTTGTTAATTTTACAACCGAATTAGATTGTAAATAACGACTATGCACATCACAAAACCAGTCATTCTCTTGATTGCCGCACTGGCATCTGCCACTGCCGTGAGCCATGCCAGCCAGCCAATTCCGCTCGATTCGTGCCGGAGCATGGCGCTGCGCAACAACAAAACGATGCAAATTGCCAAAGAGCGCATCAATGCTGCAGAATATCAGAAGAAACAAGCGTTTGCAGGCTACCTGCCTGGATTTGACTTCTCGGGCGCGTATTTCTACAACCAGAAGGAGATTTCGCTCCTTTCGGGCGACCAGATGCTGCCCACCAAATCGTTCAACCCCACCACTGGCAGTTACGACTACAACCTCGTAAAGGGCGCCGACGGTGTGCCCATCCAAGTGAACGGCCAGTACGTGCCGTCGCAGGTTGCAGTGATACCTAAGTCGGCGATGACCTTCGACATCCACAACCTCTTCGCCGGTGCCGTAACAATGACCCAGCCAATCTATATGGGCGGCAAAATCCGCGCCCTCAACAAGATGGCAGAGATGGGACAGGAAGTGGCAAACAACCTCTACGACAACACAGCCCGCGAGGTGGTCTACTCTGTTGACGCAGCCTACTGGCAAGTGGTGTCGCTCGGCGAGAAGAAGAAACTTGCCGTTAGTTACATCGAACTGCTCGACACTCTCCACAGCAACGTGGAGGCAATGATACGCGAAGGCGTGGCAACAAACTCCGACCTGCTCACCGTCGACGTGAAACTCAACGAGGCTAACATCGACCTCACGAAGGTGGACAACGGTCTGGCTCTTTCGCGCATGGCACTCGCGCAACTCTGCGGCATGCCTATGACCACCGACTATACGCTTGCCGACGAGGTGAGCGACAACAAGTCGTTTGGCACCACCCAACCCGCAACATTCAATATGGCCGACGTCTACGCCAACCGCTCCGACCTCAAGAGTCTGGAGTTGGCAGTAAAAGTCTATGAGCAGAAGCAGTATGAGGCCCGCTCATCAATGCTTCCAACCGTGGCACTCGTAGGCTCCTACGGATTCTCCAACCCGAACATCTTCAACGGCTTCGAGAAGAAATTCAACGGCATGTTCAGCGTGGGCGCAATGGTGAAGATTCCGTTGTGGCACTGGGGTATGAACTACTACAAATACAAGGCAGCACGCAGCGAGCGCATCGTCAAGCAACTGGAACTCGACGAGGCGAAAGAGAAGGTTGAACTTCAAGTGAACCAAGCAGCCTACAAGACCTCCGAGGCAGCCAAGACTCTCGCCACCACACAAACCAACCTCACCAAAGCCGACGAGAACCTGCGTCAAGCTCAGTTGGGCTACAAGGAAGGCGTGATGACCCTCGACAACGTCATGGCAGCGCAGACAGCATGGCTCAAGGCCAACTCCGAGAACATCGACGCAGAGATTGATGTGCAACTCTGCAACGTTTATCTGTCGAAGGTGACAGGTACGCTCAAATACTAATCCCGAAAAATAAAAAAAACAGACAACGATATGGAAAATCTGAATTTCAAAACAGAAAACAAGCAAACTATACGTAAGAAAGAGCGTAGCCTGTTTCTCGCCATCGCCGCAACGGTGGTTGTGGTCATCGTGCTCGCAATCATCGGTTTCATCACAATCAACCCTGCAGAGCAGATTGTGCAAGGTCAGGTCGACGGCACAAGCGTACGCGTGTCGGGACTGATGCCTGGACGCGTGGAAAAATTCTATGTAACGGAAGGACAGATTGTCCACAAGGGCGACACACTCGCCAAGATTGAGTCGGCAACAGTCGACGCTAAGTTGGCACAGGCTCTTGCAATGCAGGATGCTGCCAACGCGCAGAAGGACAAAGCCGACGCCGGCGCCCGCAAGCAGGT
>CAVEIP010000033.1:13128-21203 GCA_963615935.1 [Ruminococcus] lactaris
GGTGATCACCTCTGCCTACGACCTTTGGCAGCAGGCTCGCGCATCGCTCGACATCCACAAGAAGACCTACGACCGCATGGAGTCGCTCTACAAGCAAAACGTTGTGTCGGCACAGAAGCGCGACGAGGCTAAAGCAGCCTACGACGCTGCCATAGCCGCCGAAAACGCCGCCAAGTCGCAGTACGACCTGGCATGCGAGGGCGCGCAAAAGGAAGACAAAGCCGCTGCCACAGCAATGGCCAACGCATCGAAGGCTTCAGTTGCCGAAGTTGAGTCAATCCTCAAGGACCAATATCTCCTCGCACCATGCGACGGCGAAATCACCGACATCTTCCCTAACGAGGGCGAACTCGTGTCGACAGGCACACCAATCATGAACGTGATGAAGTCGACCGACAAATGGTTTGTGTTCAACGTGCGCGAAACGATGCTCAAGGACCTCCAAGTAGGCAAGGAAGTGACAATCAGCATTCCTGCCCTCGACGTGAAAAACGCCAAGGCAAAGGTGTACTATGTAAAGGATATGGGCGACTATGCCGTTTGGCGCTCCACCAAGGTTACTGGCGAATACGACAGCCGCACGTTTGAGGTACGCCTGTCGCCTGTCAAAGCCATCGAGAATCTCCGTCCAGGCATGACCGTCATAATGGAACAATAAGCACAACGCAAAAATGGTTGATACCGGATTTGTAAAATCAATAAAGCGCGGATGCTGGCAATTGTGCACCCGGCGGCTGTATTTCTTCGCGATGATAGTCATCCCGATTGTCATGGCGGTGTTCCTCTTGGGACTGATGAAAAACGGCCTGCCGCTCCACATCCCTGCCGCCATCGTGGATCACGACAATTCCACCATCTCCCGCAGCCTGATACGCAACATCAAGTCGGCACAGGAGGTGAAGATTGTCAACGTGGTCGACAACGAGGGCGAGGCCATGCGACTGCTTCGCGAGGGCAAAATCTACGGATTCTACGTGATTCCGTTCGACTTCACCCGCAATGTGTCGGCAAGCCGCAATCCCGAACTGGCATACTTCACCAACGCCACCTACTTCATCCCGAGTTCGCTGCTCTACCGCAGCCTCAAAACCAACTCGGTGCTTGCCTCGGGTGCCGTGGTGAAGACCTACCTCGTAAACTCTGGGGTCTCTACCTCGCAACAGGCACAAGCGCTGCTACAGCCCGTTGTGCTGCAGACCAACCCTCTCCACAACCCGCAGAGCAACTACAACGTGTACCTCAGCAACTCGTTTGTGCCAGGATCGCTGGCGCTGATGATACTCCTCGTCACCGCCTTCAGCCTTTGGCATGAAGAGAAGATGCAGACCTCGCCGCAATGGATTGCCCAGGCGCGCGGCTCGATAACCATAGCCCTGCTCGGCAAGTTCTTGCCGCAGACGCTGATATTCACCGCTGTGGGAATACTCACGCAAGCCATCATGTTCGGCTTCTTGCACTTCCCGCTCAACTGCAATCCATGGCAAGCCGTGGCAACGATGCTGCTGTTTGTGCTTGCCAACCAAGGCTTCGCAATCTTCATTGCGGGCGTTGTGCCAAACCTGCGCATGGCGCTGAGTTTCTGCTCGCTGTTCGGCATCCTGACGTTCTCCATCGGAGCCTTCTCGTTTGCCTTCGAGGCCATGTATGGCAGCATCGCCATCTTCGCCTACCTGCTGCCGTCGCGCTACTATTTCCTCATCTACGTAGACCAGATGCTCAACGGCTTGCCGCTCTTCTACTCGAAGTACTACTACGCCGCGCTGCTCTGCTTCATGCTGCTGCCGGTGCTCGTAGCGCCACGCATCAAGCGCCACGCTATGCATCCTGTTTACGTTCCTTAGCGAATTTGACGAAATGAAAAGTATACTGAAATTCTATCACGACATAATCAAGGTTTGGCAGATGGAGCTAAAACTGATTTTCAAGGACAAGGGTATCTTGATATTCCTGTTCTTGCTTCCGCTTGCCTACCCTATTGTCTACGCCCTCATCTACAACCCCGAGTTGGTGCGCGAGGTGCCGGTGGTGGTGGTCGACCAGTGCCGCTCGTCGCAGAGCCGCGAACTGGTGCGGATGATTGACGCCGACGAAAACACCCGTCTTGCCGGCTATGCCGCCGACATGCAGGAGGCGCGCCGCGCAATGGCTGAGAAAGAGGCCTACGGCATCGTGCTCATCGACAACGAGTTTTCGAAAAAGATTGCTCGCGGCGAACAGGCTCACGTGACGCTCTTCTGCGACATGTCGCTGCTAGTGCGCTACAAGGCTATGCTCACCTCGCTCACCGATGCAACCCTTGCATTGGGCAGCAAAATCCAGGTGGAAAGCGTAAGCCGTCTTGGAGCCTCAGCGCCAAAGATACCGTCGGCCATCAAAAGTTCCTACACTCCGCTAGGCAACCCGCAGCAAGGTTTCGCCACCTTCCTCCTGCCTGGCATCCTCACGATTATAGTGCAGCAGTCGCTAATACTTGCCATCTGCATGATGGGTGGCGCCATCTATGAGCGCCGTCGCCGCCACGGAGGCATCGACCCGCTCGACACGGTCAACTCCGGCGCTGTGAGCCGCTTGATTGGCAAGTCGATGGCTTATGTGCTTGTCTACATCATCCCGTTGCTCTACCTGCTCATCATCATGCCGAGGGTGTTCAGCTATCCGCAACTGGGCAGTTTCGTCGACATCCTTCTGCTTTCCATCCCCTACATGCTAGCAGTAACCTTCTTGGGCATGACGCTTCAGGTGTTTGTGCGCGAACGCGAATCAGTGTTCCTCGTGTTGGTCTTCACCTCTGTCATCGTGCTCTTCCTCTCGGGCATCTCGTGGCCGCTCTACGACCTCGACCCGTTCTACCGCTTCCTCAGCAGTTGCTGCCCGTCGACATGGGCGGCCCAAGCCATTGAGCGCATCAACGCCAACGGAGCCACACTCGCTGAAGTTGGCAAGGAATACCAAATGCTCTGGCTCTGTGCCGCCGTCTACTTCTTTATGGCGCTCGCCGTAAACAAGTACTCGCGCCACGGCATGCTCTACGGAAAGAAATAAATAGTGGATTTCTTGCCGATATCGGCAAGAAATCCACTATTTTTGCACAGTTCCACCAACTTTCATGCCGATAAGTTATGACAAGCGTCACGCTTATTCCGCCTCCTTAACTACCATTTTTGACCCACTTAAGGAGGCGCTATCGGCTATTCTGGCACTGTAGAAACAGATCAGAAATTAAGCATTATGCCACAAAATAGTACGCAACAACGATGCAAAATCATCAAGCGAGAGGCAGCAGGCTATGCTTTGCGGGCGACTATTTTGCTGTGAAGAAATGGACCACAGTGTTGCCAGTGCCGGGATATCCGGCTTCGGTCTTGAATGCCCATCCGGGAAGCACAAAGCCATATTCGTGTCCGGGCTCGGTCTGGATAAACATCGACATCTCGCGGCGGTCTTCGCTCATCTTCAGGTCAATCAGGTCGGGCAGTATGTCTTCGTTGTCGTTATAGTAGTTGTAGGCAAATCCGCCAGTTGTGTAAGGTTTGTCGAAATACACCTTTATTTCAAACCGGTCTGACGCGGGCACATCGCGGGCGTCAAGTGGCACCGATGTGCCAACGATTTTGATTTGGTTATTTCTCAGTTCCTGATAGTTTTTCTCTATGTCGGCGCCGTTCACCGCCTCCACAATCTTTGAAGCGAACTGTGCAAGGGTGGCATACTTGCTGCGGTTTTGCCTGTAGTTTGTCAGCGCATTGGTGAGTTCGCGGAAAAACAGGAATCCGCCAGCCACCTGAGTCTTTATGTCAGATGCAGCCATAATGCTGTCGTTGGCCGTGGTGGCGTGAGCCATCGCATACTGCGTTTCCACTGCGCGCACCAACGATTCATAAAGCACCGTGTTGCCGCCGGCATAATTACGCGTATGCAGTTCGCTCTCCATCAACTGTGCTGTTTTTTGGGCGTTGTTGTTAAACTGCGACAGACACTTGTCAATTATAGGGTTGCACGATGGATGCGAAAACTCATGCACTATCAGACTCTCGATGTTGTGAAACACTGGGATGCCGGCTGAATCGAGGTCGCTGCAGCCTATTATTATCACCGACTCTTCAGGCTTACCGTCGCACTGCTGCGTGGTGCCATAGTTGCCACGGTTGAGCAAACTAATTGAAACGCGTCCTTGTATGGGAGTGCCATAGAAATCCTCAAGCCACGAGAGGTCGACCTTTTCAATTATCGACTTGGCATTGTTCACCACCTTGCTGTAAAATGGTTGCTGCGACAAGTAGAAATGGTGGAAACCACTATGCCGATAGGCATCGTCGAGCAGTTTTGCCATCTTGGCATCCTGCCCCTTGCGCCAGCGGTCTTCATACTTTGACACATCAGAACCAGGCAGCAGCACGAAGTGCCCATTGCTGATGGCTGTCTGCGCGGTGAAGTTCGCCACGGCGTCGTAACTCACCCCCTGCTTGCTGCGCAACTCCTTAAGCCGTGCCACCGCCTTGTGGTTCTTGAGCGGAGCCATCACCTAGTCAATAGCCTTGACGTAATCTTTATTAAGGTTATACACATACTCATCAAAGTCTGCGAGACGACACATGGCACTCACAAACTCAACGTTTTCGTCCACTGTCACCTCAACGGCGGATGCTTGTAAGCCCCAAATAAGGCAAAATGTCAAAATTAGTTGTTTCATAATTATTTGATTTTTGGTTGTTATATAACGCTAAAACATTTATACGCATCACCAACGCAAAACTGCACAAAAAAACACTTGATGCTCAACAATTTACATTATTTAAACTAATTAACAGTCCTTATACCAATGCCGCAAAAAAGCTCAGTAGAAGAAGTCTGGTGATATGGCGAAAAGCCTGTCGACATGGAAGAGCGCAAAGCGAATGAGCGAGCCTCGGAGAGGCGAAATATTCTAAACCCCATGGCTTTAGCCTGGGGCCAGGCTGTCTATTATATATTTGCGTGCTGTAAGTACGCCACCGCACCATTTACATGCAACCATACCCTTGTAGCGCCGCTTACAGGGCGCAAGTCGTTGTGTATCACCTTTCCCCCAGGCTGAAGCCTGGGGTTATCAACACGACACCCCGACGGGGTGTTTTTGCCAAGAGGAAACATTTTGCTTAATTCTCCGAACTTTTTCTATTCTGCCGCAAAAAAGGATGCAACAAAGTTGCAAAAATCATTAAAACGGAAGCGGGTGGTTGCAAGCGAACAACATTGTTGCTAATTTTGTCCCCGAAATGAAAAGCAAGAGCCAAATACTGATTCTTCTGCTCGCCTCGATGATGATTGCCTATCTCGGTGCGGGTCAGTTGGTGATGCATTGCAGCATGGCCAACACCACGGAGGCCATTGGCTCGACCAAATCGTGCGACTGCTGCGGCAAGAAGAAGCCGATGAAGAGTTGCATGACGCTCCAAATGAAGAAACTGCAGCCGTCAACCGCCCAACAGCAGGTCAAGGCTGAGCCGGCACTAGCGCTCATCCTGCTCGACGCTATTGTCGAAGCCGTGGTGCCAACCGACTGCGAGTTACCGTCGAAGACCATTTGGCGCGATGTGGAGAAATCGCCTCCGCGAAGTTATCTAACAATGATTCAAGTACTTCTTATTTAGTGGTGATGACGTGCGCATTGCCGCACCATCCGTCACATCCCTAAATTTTTAACGAAAAAGAAGTACTGAAACTAAATGAAAATCATCCCATTATCATTTTTCTTGGTGGCATCCGTCCCCGTGGCGGCTGCCCAGACCCCTACCGACACCATTGCCGACCAGTCGCTCCAGGAGGTGCGCGTCACAGCCCGCCGCCCGGGTGTGACCAACCTCAGCGGTGCCCTCAACGGCCAGAACATCGCCCGCACCGAACTCTTCAAGGCGGCATGCTGCAACCTCGGCGAGAGTTTCACCACCAACCCGTCGGTCGACGTTAGTTACAACGACGCCACCACTGGCGCGCGCCAAATCAAACTGCTCGGACTCTCGGGCACCTACGTGCAGATGCTCACCGAGCAACTCCCCAACTTCCGCGGCGCTGCCTCGCCCTACGCTCTCGGCTATGTGCCCGGGCCGTGGATGAAGAGCATCCAGGTGTCGAAGGGTAGCGCCTCGGTGAAAAACGGCTATGAGTCGATCACGGGGCAAATCAATGTGGAGTATCTCAAGCCGGAGGACGACCAAGGTCTGGAAGTGAACCTCTACGGCGACTCAAAGTCGCGCCTAGAGGCTAACGCTGCCGGCAATATGCACTTCGGCAACCACACAAGCGGCGAGATTCTGCTCCACTATGAGAACAGCATCAACAACCACGACGAGAATCACGACGGATTCTACGACAAGCCGCGCGTGGAGCAATACAACGCGCAAACGCGCTGGCTGTGGAAGGGCGACCACTACATCTTCCACGGCGGCATCTCCGCACTGAAGGAGAAGCGCCACGGCGGGCAGACCGACCACGGGATGCAGTCGTCGATGCCCTTGTTTGGCATCGAGGTGAACACCGACCGCTATGAAGCATACGCAAAAAATGCATTTATCCTCAACGCCGAGCACGGCACCAACATCGCGCTGATGGCATCGGGCTCACTCCATCAAGAAGACGCCCTCTACGGACTAAAGTTCTACTCTGTCGACGAGAAGAACGCCTACGCCTCGCTGATGTTTGAAACCAACTTCACGGAGATGCACAACCTCAGCGTGGGTCTCAGCCTCAACCACGACTATTTCGGCGAGCACTACCGTCTGACGCACTCCGCCACAGCGGAAGCCACTCGCAGCCGCGAGAAGGAGACCACCCCGGGCGTCTATGCGCAGTACACACTGACCGCAGGCACAAAATGGACCGCGATGGCAGGCATCCGCCTCGACCACAGTTCGCTCTACGGCACGTTTGTCACCCCGCGCTTCCACGTGAAGTACGCGCCGTCGTCGGCTGCCAGTTTCCGCCTGTCGGCAGGCAAGGGCTACCGCACGGTGCATGCCTTGGCTGAAAACAACTATCTGATGGCATCGGGGCGCACACTCGTCATCGACCGACTCAACCAGGAAGCGGCGTGGAACTACGGCATCAGTGGGGCGTTCAACATCCCGCTATTCGGCAAAAACCTAAAGGTCAACGCTGAATACTACTACACCCGCTTCTCGGAACAGACCATCGTGGACTACGATAGCAACCCGAAGGAAATCCGCATAACCAACCTCAACGGTGGCCGTTCGTACTCCCACACCATGCAGATCGATGCTACCTACCCTTTCTTCCAGGGCTTTACGCTCACGGCAGCCTATCGACTCAACGACGTGCGCGCCACCTATGGCGGCGTGCTGAAGGAGAAGCCGCTCACGAGCCGCTACAAGGCACTGGTCACGGCGTCCTACAAGACAGCAATGGACCTGTGGCAGTTTGACGCCACGCTGCAAATCAATGGCGGCGGCCGGATGCCCGAGCCCTACGCTCTCGCCGACGGCACGATGTCGTGGGACAGTCGCTTTGGCGCGTATCCGCAACTGAGCGCACAAATCACGCGCTGGTTCCGCCACTGGTCTATATATATAGGTGGCGAAAACCTGACCAACTTCAAGCAGCAAACCCCAATCATCGGCGCCGCCAACCCTTGGGGCAGCGACTTCGAACCCACAATGGTGTGGGGACCCGTGCACGGCTGGATGCTCTATGCCGGCGTGCGCATAAACATAGGAAAACTTTAATTTGTAAAACTCTAAAAAATCAGAAGATATGAAACGTTCAATTTTCGCCCTCGCAATGGGCATCATCACTTTTTCGGGTATGGCAAAGACCATCAAAACCGTAGACCTCACCACCACTCCGCAGATGCACTGCCAGAACTGCGAAAACAAGATCAAGGGCAACCTGCGCTTCGAGAAGGGCGTGAAGAAAATCGAAACCAACATCGACAAGCAGACAGTCACCGTGACCTACGACGCCGACAAGACCACTGTCGACAAAATCATCGAAGGCTTCACCCGCTTCGGCTACACCGCCCGCCAACTCAAACCCGGCGAAACCGTAGCCACCGACAGCGACGAAGAATGCACCAACATGTA
>CAVEIP010000034.1:0-20537 GCA_963615935.1 [Ruminococcus] lactaris
AATATATTTCTGCTCTCGGGGTGCAAATGTACGAATTTGTTTTTACATTCGTCCCCGAATCAACATTTAATAAATTTTAATTCTGTATATGCACAAACTTCTACAGGACTTCAAGGATTTTGCCATGAAGGGCAACGTGGTTGACATGGCAGTGGGTGTCATCATCGGAGGCGCGTTCGGAAAAATCATCACCTCGCTGGTCAGCGATGTCATGATGCCGCTCATCGGACTGTTGATCGGCGGCGTGAACTTCACAGGACTGAAGTGGGTCATCAAGCCCGAGACCAGGGACGAAGCCGGCAATGTCATCAAGGAAGCTGCAACGCTCAACTACGGCAGCTTCATCCAGAACGTAGTGGATTTCCTCATCATTGCCGCCTGCATCTTTGCGGTCATCAAGATTCTGACGACCCTGATGCGCCGCACCAAGGCTCAGGAGCCTGCTCCTGCCGCTCCGGCACCGCCGGAACCGACCAAGGAAGAGCAGCTGCTCACCGAGATACGCGACATACTCAAGGAGAAGAAATAACCGCCTGCCACCGTCGGAATCTTTTTTTTGAAAAATAAGGACGGAGCGTTTGCCGGAGAAAAAATACTTGCTACCTTTGCACCGCCTTTGAGAACGGGGCATCGGGGTGTAGCGCAGTCCGGTTAGCGCACCTGCTTTGGGAGCAGGGGGTCCCAAGTTCGAATCTTGGTACCCCGACAAAATGAAGACTTGAGCATTGCTCGAGTCTTTTTTTGTGCCCGTTTGCAAAGGGCGCGCTCGGATTAGTAGAAAAAGTCTGGGGATGGAATAAATTGTTATCACGACACACGAAAAGTCAGTCGGCTTAGAAGAGCATGTAGCAAATGAGCGAGCCTCGGAGAGGCGAAATGTCTCAAAACCCCAGGCTTCAGCCTGGGGCAGAACTGTCTATCAAGTATTTGCGTGCTGTAAGTACGCCACCGTAACATTTCCAAGCAACTACACACCTGTAGCGCCGCTTACAGGGCGCAAGTTGTTGATTATCAGTCGCCCCAGGCTGAAGCCATGGGGTTCTATCTATTGCGCCTCGATGAGGCTCGCTGGCAAAGTGATACAACAAAGTTGCAAATCAGATACCAAAAACCTGTAAAAAATGGTGTAACTAAAAGGCTATCAAAGAAATAGTAAAACGGTGCAAAAAGTCGGAAAATTATTGCCTGTTATTAATGCGTAGACTTGTGCATTGTGATGGCGGAAATGTCGAAAATTATCGGTTACTTTGCGGATGAAAATTAAATAGGATGAGAGATAATTTTGATTGCAAGAGGGTTAGTTTCGGGGGCATTGCGGTGAGCCTCGACTGCCGAAGGCCGTTTGTCGTTGACGAGTTTGTGAAGCGCGACGCCACGGTGATGATGCTCGTGAAAGCGGGCACGGCAAAGATTGAGATCGACTTCAAGCCATACTCGCTGGAGGCGGACCAGATGCTGATGCTGCCACCGTCGAGCCTGTTTCGCTGCGTGGAGCAGAGCGACGACTTCACGGTGTCGGGCATCTCACTGTCGCATGCCATCACCGAGGAACTCACCAGCCGCTTTGAACCGGCTTATTTCGGCTTCCTTACGGAGTATCCCGTGGGTAGCGCCCCGAAGGACGACATCGACCATGTGTGCTGCATCATTGAGGGCGTGTTTCACATGCTCGAGAAGAGCGGCCAGGAGCACAGTCTGGCGAAGGCGAAATTGCTGATACAGTGCTTCTACCTCGACCAGTACGACTCCTGCAAGGCGCAGATAGCCCAGCGCTCCACCGAAGGCATCAGTAACCAGGAACACCTGTTTATGCGCTTCCTCACGCTCGTGCATGAGCATGCCGCACGGCAGCGCGATGTGGCATTCTACGCTGACAAACTCTGCATCAGCAACCGCTATCTCTCCGCTATTGTGCGCAACCAATCAGGCCGAACGGTGAAGGACTTCATCGACAACCGCTGCATCCAGGAAATCAAGATTCTGCTGCGCACCACCACCGACCCGTTCCAGAGCATTGCCGACACGCTCAACTTCCCCGACCAATCGTTCTTCTCCCGCTATTTCAAGAAAAACACGGGTATGACCCCCAAGGAATTCCGCGCGTTGCCGTAGGGGCGACATAAGCGCATAAAAAAAGGGCGCATCGCACCACGCGATACGCCCCCCGAAACTCATCGATTACTCTATAGGTATGAAAATTAGTATGAGAGAAATGTAACCGACGCTTTTGAAAAGGTTAATGATTATAAAGCCGGTTTTTCTTCGCCTCCTCCCAAGGCCTGGTAGAGATTGATAAGGTTTTGGACGAGGGTCAATCTGTTTGCTGACTGATTGAGTTGCGCGCTCAGTAGCGACTGGCGTGCGGTAAGGATCTCGAGGTATGTGTTGTTGCCGTAATCCATCAGCAAAGTAGTGTTGCGGAGTGCATTTTCCAAGGATTTCACCTGCGCCGATATCGATGATTCTTTGTCCATTGCCGTTTGGCATCCGGTCAAGGCATCGTTCACCTCCTTGCCCGCATTGAGCAGTGTCTGGGTGAACGCCAGTTTAGCCTCTTCCTGTTGAGCCTTGGCAATTTTCAGTTGAGCCATGTTCTGTCCGCGAGTAAACAGCGGAGCAGCGAGTGCGCCCACCGCCGAGGCAAGCAACTTGCCCGGGTTGGCGATGACTGCGCCCACGGAGTTGGTCCAGCCCACGCTACCGCTCAAGGTGAGCGACGGATAGAAGTTGGAGCGCGCTTGGTTCACACCGTAGAACGCCGATTCCACCGAGCGTTGCGCCATGCGCACGTCGGGCCGTGCGGAGAGCATCTGCAGCGGCACGCCTACCGAGACGTTGGCAGGCATCGACAGCGACAGGTTGTCGCTAGTGGCGTAGTGGCGCGGCGTCTCGCCGAGGAGAATCGACATGGCGGTCTCTGTCTGCGCGATCTGCTGCTCGAGGTCGAGCACCGAGGTGTGCACCTGGTGCATTGCCGCCTCCATCTGGTCGACGGCAGCCTCGTTGTAGCGGCCCACATTCATCAGTGCTTGCGCCGATGTCAGTGTCTCCTTCCATGCCTCTTCCGTCTCCACCGACAGTTCTCGCTGCTCGCGGAGAGTGCCGAGCGTGTAGTAGGTGTTGGCTATGTTGGCAATGAGTTGGGTGCGCACCGCCTGACGGTAGTCGATGCTCTTGGCGTAGAGCGCCTTAGCCTGAAGTTTGGCGTTGCGCATCTTTCCGAAGATGTCAATCTCCCAACTCATGTTCAGCGGCACCGAGTAGGTCTGCGAAGCCTTCGCGTTGCCGAAACTGGTCACTCCAGCCTGCGGAGCCAGTGCAAACGACGGCAGGAACGCCAGTTTGGCTGCCTGCAGAGTGGCACTTGCCTCCTCCACGCGGTAGGCTGCCGACTGGTAGTCGGTGTTCTGCTCCAGTCCTCGGTTGATGAGTTCCTGGAGCAACCCGTCGGTGAAAATCTCGTGCCAGTCCATCGCCCCGAGGCTCAGAGTGTCGGCGGCAGCAAGGCGCGGGAGCGTGTCGGCAGCCGTGGTGACATTCAGCACGCTGTCCTTGTCGCCGTACAACTGGTCGGGTACATCAGTGATGGGCTGATATTTTGTGTATAGGCCGCAACTGCTCACTGTGGCAGCAATGACGGCTGTTATGATTGTCTTTTTCATTGTCGTAATCATTGCATGTTGTTATCAAGTTTGCCAGCGAGGCGCTTCTCTTCGTTGGATTTAGCAATCTCATGCTGCATCTCGTAGTCAGGGTCTTCGTGGTAAGGCTTGCGTACCTTCTCCTGCAGGTATTCAAACACGATGTAGAACACCGGCACCACGAATATCAGTGCCAACGAGCCTATCAGCAATCCGCCTACCACACCTGTACCGAGTGAACTGTTGCCGTTGGCACCCGCACCAGTTGAGAACATCAACGGGAGCATACCGAACACCATACAGAGCACCGTCATCAAGATTGGACGCAGACGGGACTGGGCTGCCGAGATTGCCGAGGCAATGATGCCCATGCCGGCGCGGCGGCGCTCAACGGCATACTCGGTGATCAGGATGGCTGTCTTTGCCAAAAGTCCGATGAGCATGATGAGACCCGTTTGCAGGTAGATGTTGTTTTCAAGTCCGAACATTCGGGCGAAGAGGAAACTACCCATCAAGCCGAACGGTACGGAGAGGATGACTGCCAGCGGAATGAGGAAACTCTCGTAGAGGCACGCCATGATGATGTAGATGAGCACCACGCAGACAGCATAGATGAAGATTGAACTTGATCCGCTGTTTTTCGACTCCTCACGCGCCATGCCGCCGTACTCGTAACTGTAGCCGGTTGGCAACACTTGTTCCGACACCTCTTTGATGGCTTGTTGAGCCTCACCTGAAGAGTAGCCGTCGGCAGCGTTGACGTTCACCTGGATGCTGCTGTAGAGGTTGAAGCGGGTAGCTTGTTCAGGGCCTACAATGTCCGTCAGAGTGACAAACTCGCTGAGCGATGCCATCTCGTCGCCGTTGCGCACAAACATATTCTCCAATGAGTGCTTGTCTAGGCGGAACTGTGGCGAGGCTTCAATCATCACACGGTAAACCTTACCGAACTCGTTGTAGTTGGAAACGTAGGAACCACCGCAGTAACTTCCCAGCGCGTCGAGCACTGTTGATGGAGAGATGCCTGCGCGCTTGCACTTGGCTGCGTCGACATCGACCGATACCTGCGGGAAACTCATGTTGTAGGACGTATAGGCAGAGGCAATCTCCGGACGCTTGTTGAGTTCGCCGAGGAACTTCATCACATTCTGGTAGAACACCTTGGAGTCGCCGCCAGTCCTGTCCTGCATATGGAGCTCGATGGAGTTACCCATACCGTAGCCCGGAATCATCGCCGTCTGGAAACTGAACACCTGTGCCTCCTTAATCTTGGCAAACTCGGCGTTGAGGCGAGCCATCACGTTGTCGATGTGGTGCTCCTTGCCCTTACGGTCGTCCCAAGGCTTGAGTTTCACGATGATAGAGCCGTAAGATGTGCCCTGTCCAGACAACATACCGTAGCCGGCAATCTGGCTGAAGTGATCCACTTCCTCGACACTTTTGAGGATGTCGGCGGCGCGGTCCATCACCTTGTTGGTTTCTGCAAGGGTGCTACCCGGCGAGGTGCTCACCTGTACCATGATGGTACCCTGGTCCTCCTGAGGCACGAAGCCTGTCTTGGTGGTGGTCATAAGATAGATGAGTGCAGCCACCGACACTGCCAGTCCGGTCCATGCCATCCAGCGGTGGTGGATGAAGAACATCACGCCGCGGCGGTATCTGCCGAAGATTGCTTTATAGGAAGCGTTGTAGGCAGCACGGATTCTGCCAGAGAAGCCCTTCTTCACCTCGCCTTCCTTCGACGGACGCATCATCATGGCGCACAGCGCAGGGCAGAGCGTGAGGGCTGAAATCATGGAAAGACCCACCGACGTTGCCATTGTAACGCCAAACTGGGTGTAGAAGATACCCGTGGTGCCGCCCATGAAACATACCGGCACGAACACGGCCATGAACACCAATGTACAAGAAACCACAGCCATACTGATGTCGTGCATCGCGTCGCGGGTGGCGATGTAGGGCGACGTGTAGCCCACGTCAAACTTGGCCTGCACGGCCTCCACCACCACGATGGCGTCGTCGACCACCGTACCGATGGCGAGTACCAGGGCGAAGAGCGTAAGGATGTTGATGCTGAATCCCGCAATCTGCAGGCAAGCGAATGTGCCCACCAGACTCACTATAATCGAAATCGACGGGATAAGCGTGCTCTTGAAGTCCTGAAGGAAGAAGTAAACCACCAAAATCACAAGGATGATTGCAATCACGAGTGTTTCAACCACATTGTGGATTGAAGCGAAGAGGAAGTCGTTTGAACTCTGCATTTGAACAAACTCACAACCCTTTGGCAGAGATTTCGACATCTCTTCAAGTTTCGCGGAGATGTTTGCATTCACTTCCGTTGCATTGGCGCCTGCCACCTGGAATGTCATGAATGTTACACCCGGCTTCTTGTCTACGTTACCCTTGTAACTGTACGACAGTCGGCCCAGTTCCACTGTGGCGATGTCCTTCAATCGGAGCACCGAGCCGTCGGCGTTGGAGCGGATAACCATGTTTTCAAACTCCTGCACGCTCTTCAAACGGCCATGGTATTTCATTGTATATTGGAATGTATTTTTCGACGATTCGCCGAGCGATCCTGTCGGCGCCTCGATGTTTTGCTCGCCCAGCACCGCGGTTACGTCCGACGGTTGCAACTGGTACTGCGCCATCATGTCGGGCTTGAGCCAGATACGCATACTGTAGGTGTCGCCCAATTCGACCACCTCACCGACACCGCTGATACGCTTGATTTCAGGAATCACACTGATGTCGAGGTAGTTGGCGAGGAATGTCTCGTCGTATCGGCCGTCGGTGCTCACGAGAGTACCAATCTGCAGGAACGAACTCTGCTGCTTCTGCGTGGTGACACCGATTTTGGTCACCTCCGATGGCAGAAGTCCCTGCGCCTTCGACACACGGTTCTGCACGTTGACCGTTGCCATGTCAGGGTCGGTGCCCTGCTTGAAGTATACCTTGATTTCAGCCGAACCCGAGTTGGTGGCTGTTGAGGTGATATACATCATGTCCTCCACACCGTTGATGCTTTCCTCCAACGGCATAATCACACTCTTCATCACCGCATCGGCATCGGCGCCAGTGTAGGTTGCCGACACCATCACCGTAGGCGGTGCAATGTCAGGATACTGCTCCACCGGTAGTTCGAAGAGCGAAATCAATCCGACCATCACGATGAGCACCGCGGTGCAGATGGCCATTACCGGTCGCTTGATAAATATGTTGCCTTTCATTGTTGTTCTCCTATTTTTGTGATTTCACGATGTCGCCCTCATGCACAAGTCCTGCGCCGTCCGACACGATAACATCTCCCTGCTTCAAGCCGCTCGTAACCACATACTCGTTGCCCGTCTGCGTCTGTGCCACCTCGATAATCTGCGACACAGCCTTGCCGTTGACCACCTTATATACAATGCGCTTGTCCTGCTGCTGCACCGTTGCCGATTGTGGGATTACAAACACGTCGTTGAGGGTGACAGGAATCAGCACATTGCCCGAGCCGCCGCTGTTGAGCAGACGTTCGTTGTTGGGGAACACGGCGCGGATGCTCACCGTGCCCGTCTGAGTGTCGATTACGCCGCTGATGCTTTCCACCCGACCCTTGTGGCTATAGGTAGACTGGTCGCCGAGTTGCAGCGATATCTCAGGCATATTCTTGATGGCATTGTCCTTCGACCCATACTGGCGGATATAGTCGAGCAACTGCTTCTCCGTCATGGAGAAATACACATACATCTCCGAGTTGTCGGAAACGGATGTGAGCGGCTTGGCGATTGTTGGGCCTACGAGTGCGCCCACACGGTAGGGGAGCACACCGACCACGCCGTCCGACGGACTGCTCACTTCGGTGTACGACAAGTTGTTGCGTGCGTCGACCACCTGCGCCCGCGCCTGCGCTACTTGCGCCTGCGCCGTGAGGTAGGCGTTCTCCGAGGTTTTGTAAGTGTAGTTGGAAATCACCTTCTGCGCCAGCAACTCCTTGTTGCTCGTGTAGGTCAGTTCGGCTGTGGCAAGAGCCGCTTCAGCCTGACGCTCGTTGGCGAGAGCCGTGTTGAGCGCTGCCTTGTAAGGCACCTGGTCGATGACGAAGAGCAGTTGGCCCTTGCGCACCTTTTCGCCCTCCTTCACGCACAGCCGCTCAATCTTTCCCGACACCTGCGGATAGATGTCGATGTCCTGACGACCCTTGATGCGGGCTGAGTAGGCCGTTTCTGTGTGCAGATTCTTGCGCGCCACAGTCATGGTCTTATAGTCGGTTTTGGCAACCGACTCCTGCTTCTTTTGTTGGCAAGACGTTGCCAATAGGGAAAAGCCAGTGGCAAGTCCCAAACTGAAAATCATTTTTGTAATTGTCTTCATATTCATTGCACTTTTCAAAATCGGTGCAAAAGTAAGCCCATTTCTATATCTTTATTAGATGAAATCAAGAACTATGTTTTTCAAAAACGGAACATATAGACGTAATGAATAACATTGTTCCGCATTTGAAAAATCGCCGCTTCATTCTATGCGGTAGCGTACTTACAGCACGCAAGTACTTTATAGACAGTCCTGCCCCAGGCTGAAGCCATGGGGTTATAGATATTTCGCCTCTACGAGGCTCACTATCTAACCTCCAGCCTACAAAACGATGCAGTCCTCGCAGCGAAGCGGTGTCAGTCGATGCGGTACTTACAGCGTGGGAGATAGACATGCCATTGAGCCTCCGTAGCGAGGGAGAGAGCCCCGTCGGGGCTCCGTATTGCTAACCCCAGGCTTCAGCCTGGGGCGGCTGATAATCAATAACATGCGCCCTGTAAGCGGCGCTACGGGGCGACGATGCTTTCGAGACTCGCAATGGTTGGAAATTTCAAAATTTATTTTTAACTTTGTTAGCAACAAAAAACTATCCAGATGAAGAAAGTATTTCCTTCGAAGGTCGATGCATGGCTCGTGGTAGTTGTGATTGCTATCATGACGGTGGGGTGTGCGCTGACGGTTGATGTCATGCCGTGGTTGACAATCCTGATATATGCCGCAGTCACAGCCTGCGTTGTCGCATTGCTCTTTAATATAAAATATGTCGTTGAAGGCGACCGCCTTGCCGTGCGAGGGGCAGGATTGGTTAATCACACATACGACATCAACAAGATTCTGAGCATCCGTCCGTCGCACAGTATTCTCTCCGCGCCAGCGGCGTCGTGCGACCGGTTGGAGCTGAAATTCCAGGGCAAGGTGAGTACATACTCGTTGCTCGTTTCGCCCAAGCAGAAGGCGGAATTTATCGCCGCCCTCCTCGCCGTAAATCCCCAAATCAAGATTCTCGAGAAATAGACCACTACAACGATGCTGAGTTTATTCAATTATTTTGAATAAATGATTAAAATTCGATGTTATTGCAAATTAGTTTGTTATTTTTGTAACCGATATGACCTCCCACGCTTCTCGTTGGATCAGCGCACCTGGGGAGGTCTTCGAGTTTTTTATCCTCAGGCTGAAGCCATGTGGCTATAGATATGCCGCCTCTTCAAGGCTCGCCCCTTGCTTACTATCAATCCAACGTACCTTATCTTGCTAATGCAAAAATATGTATGAAAAACATAAATAATGTTGCATTTCAAGAAATCGCTTGTAAAAAAGCGATGAAAATCCGAAAAATTGGTTTAAGTTTGTAGCATAAGATGCATTGTGATTAACGCCTTTAACGACCGAAAATCAGAGTTTTTTTGTGTAATTATCGTTAATTGTTAAAAAGCGGATTTTAATCCGATGAATCTAACTTTAATAAACTTAAAATTTAACAATCGTAACTTGATTCGAGAGAGAATAAACCTATTATAAAACTAACAAACTGTAATTATGAAGAAACAGCTACTGCTAATGTTGTTTTCCGTCTTTGCGGTTTTAGGCTATGCTCGCACAGTCACCGGCGTTATCACGTCGGCAAGCGACAAGGAGCCTATCATCGGCGCATCCGTACAGGTGCAAGGCACCACGCGCGGCGCGTCGACCGATTTTGACGGAAAATACACGCTGGAGGCTCAGGACAACGACGTCCTGGTTGTTACCTACGTTGGCATGACCCCTCAGAAAGTAAAGGTGGGCGGCCGCGACGTGGTGAACGTTGTGCTCCAGGAAAACTCACAGGTCCTCAATGAAGTCGTAGTGACTGCCATGGGTCAGACCCAAGAAAAGAAGAAACTGAACTTCGCCGTTCAGTCGCTCAACTCCGACGACGTGTCGGCAGGCCAGAGCGCCAACTTTGCAAACAGTCTGCAAGGTAAGGTCGCTGGTTTGCAGGTATCCACCGGCGGTAGTTCGCCTAACGGCTCTACTCAGGTGATTATCCGTGCCATCTCGTCAATCAACACCTCGCAAAGCAACGAGCCATTGGTGATTGTCGACGGTATGCCTATCCGCGGTAGCGGCTCGAGCCTTGGCGACTTGAACCCTAACGACATCGAGAACATGAGTGTGCTCAAGGGTGCTGCGGCATCTGCCCTCTACGGCCAGGAGGCTGCCAACGGTGTGATCATGATCACTACCAAGCGCGGTCAGGAAGGCACAATGCAGGTAACTGCAAGCGGTGGTTGGGAAATTTCCAACGCCATCCACACTCCTAAGATCCAAGACCAGTATCAGGCTGGTGGCGGCGGCTTCTATTCGCGCAACGCATCGAGCGGCGGCTGGGGCTCTTACCTCACAAGCGAGGATCGTGTCTACGACAACGTGGGCGACTTCCTCGGCACAGGTTTCCTCCAGAAGTACGACCTCTCATTGTCGGGCGGTAGCAAGAAGTTCAACGCCTACGCATCGGCAAGTTATATGAACAACCAAGGTATGGTGCCGAAGGACTACAAGAACCGCTTGAGCGTGTTTGTAAAGACCGACTTCAAGCCGTCTGAACAAGTCAACGTGCAACTCTCTGCCAACTTCGTCAACTCTAAGAGCCGCGGCTTCGGCAATAGCATGTCGTCGATCTACGCATGGCCTATCAATAAAGACATGTCGGACTACGCCACTAAGGAAGGCCGTCCGAACTGGTGGGCGCTCTACGACAATTGGGACGACACCGACCTGCTCAACGACGCAGGCCGCATCACGGCAACCGTTTCGCCTTACTACGGCCGCTACTACGACAAGAGCGAGACCGAGGCAACCCGTATGATTATCAACGGTCAGGTAAGTTACGAGCCAATCAAGGACCTCGTGTTTACCGGCAAGATTGGCTACGATAAGGGCTATTCAAACTACGAGTCCTACACCGTGCCACGTTTCGTTAAAACCGACTTCCAGGATTCTGAAAGCGAGGCATTCTCGAAATACCAATATAAATTTGGTTCATATTCATTCCAGCCGTCAAACAGTTCACAACTCACGGCTCAGATTATGGGTACCTACAAGAAGACATTCGCCGAGGACTATAACCTCAACGTGCTCGTAGGTGCTGAATATAAGGAAAACAAGAGCCTTTCGGCTCAGATGGCAGGTCAGCACTTCCTCTTGGAAGGCGACTTCTACAGTTTCATGAACACCGACGCAAGCCTGTTCACCACAAGTACTGGTACAGACTACAACATGTCGTTGTCGCACACAAGCAAGAACAAGTTCGGCTACTTCGGTGAACTCCGTTTCGACTACAAGGGCATGGCTCAAGTGTCGGTTACAGGCCGCTACGACGGTTCTTCAACATTGAAGCAGGTTGACTGCACATATTTCTACCCATCGGTAACTGCCGGTGTGATTTTCTCCGAATTGTTTAAACTCAGCAACAAGTGGTTCTCTTATGGTAAGATCCGCGGTAACTGGGCAAAGGTTGGTAAGGACGCACCAGCCTACCGCTTCACCACAGCCTACAAGAACTGGGAAGTGTTCCCTGACGGTGGATGGGGCGTAGACGCTACTACAGCCGTGGCCAACGTGCTCGAGCCTGAGATGACAAGTTCTTGGGAAATCGGTGCCGACTTGCGCTTCTTCGACTCACGCACCCGTTTGGATGTGGCATGGTACTCTACCACTGTCGACAACCAAATCGTGCAAGTGCGCGTGTCGCCAACATCAGGTACAATCCTCCAAACCCGCAACGAGGGTTCTATCGAGAACAAAGGTCTTGAAATCACTTTGGGTCAAGACATCATCCGCTCGAAGGACATCACTTGGAGCGTGAACGCCAACTTCTCGTTCAACCGCGGTAAGGTGGTTTCGCTGCCAGAAGGCGTGTCGGAAATCCAGGGTGGCCAGTACGGCGACATCTTCGCTTCTGCCTACCTCAATGGTTCGACCACTGCAATCTCGGGTAAGGACTACCAGCGCACCGCCGATGGACAGATCATCTGCGACGAGTCTGGTTACCCACTCATCAACCCAGCCAAAGGTAACCTCATCGGTAACCGTGAGCCTAAGTTCCTCCTCGGTCTCGGCTCAAACTTCCGTTGGAAAGACCTCACAGTGGGATTCTTGATCGACGGCCGTTGCGGTGGCGACGTGGTCAACGTTACTCGCCGTGGCTTGAACAGCAACGGTATGGAGGCCTTGATGACCAAGTATCGCAGCCACGAAGTGCTCGTGAAGGGCGTTGTTAAGCAAGCCGACGGCACTTACGCGCCAAACACCACTCCGGTGATCTTCGACAGCAACTTCGTAAACAACTACTACAACGCTGTTTCTTCAAACTTCATCGAAGACGGTTCTTACATCCGCTTGAGTTACGTGACCGTAGGCTACGACCTTTCACGCTTCCTAGCGCAGAAATGTCCGCTTAAAGGCTTGAAGGTGTCGGCAACAGGCCGCAACCTCTTCCTTCTCACCAAGTACACCGGTACCGACCCACAAATCCTTGCCGGCACAGGTGGTGGTACGGGAGCCGCAGGTATCGACAACTACAGTGTGCCAACAGCACGTAGTTTTAACTTCTCACTTACTGCTACATTCTAAAATCGAGAAAAGAGTATGAATAAACTTAAAATAATGGCAATGTCGCTGCTCATCGGTGCTCTCGGCACCGGTTGCGCCGACATCCTCGACGATAACGTCAGCACCGACAAGTCGCGCGGCATCACCGCAGAGACTGGCCTGCCAACGATAGTCTACTACGCAGCGCAGACCAACTATGACCATGCCGAATACTACATCTACCTGTCGCAATGCTTGACCACAACAGGCAAATCATCCACCGGTAGTTACGGCTACAAGAGCGGATGGGAATTCCTGACAATGAACCGCCACCCGCAGTGGCGTCGCCACTTCTACGACATCGGCCGCAACGTGAACGAACTCATCGCTAACGCTGAAAAGATTGGTTCGCCAAACTACACTTTGATTGCGCGCACCATCCGTCTGTTGTCAACCCAACTCACCACCGACGCGTTCGGCGATATGCCTTTGAGCAACGCCTACAAGTCGAACTCGCCTACTTACGACACCCAGGAGAGCATCTACCAATGGATGTTTGACGAGTGCGACCAGTTGATTAAGGACTTCGAAAATCCTGACTACACTCAGGCAGCAGGCAACCAGAACATCACTAAGAAGATTGACCGCGTGTATGCCGGCGACCTCTTCAAGTGGAAAGGTTTGGTTTACGCTATCAAGGCCCGCCTGTTGCTCCGCAACATCCCTAACGTCAACACTTCATCGGCAGTATGCGACCAGATTATCGCTGCAGCCAACGAAGCAATCGGCATCTGGCAGACAGACCCAACCTACGGCACATTCTTCGGCAGCGAGCCACGCTACAACTTCGACGGCGGCACACAGCAGCAGAACTGCCCATGGAGTGAGGCTCAGCCAGTGATCAACTCATGGGAGTCGCGCGCCAACTTGCTCACCGGAGCCGTTCCTTCCAAGTTTATGCTTGCCGATATCATGGGCGTGTTCAACCAGGGCAACGCTACCGATGAAGGTAAATTCGTGACACGTCGCGGTTATGCCGACGACCCACGCGCTGCATTGCTCTTCACTCCACGCACAGGTCCTATCTCATCAACCAACACTGATGTAACGGCATTCAAGTTGCGCTGGTTGGAAAATAACATCGGCGTGCCTAACTCGAAATTCACTTCGACAGCCTATCCAGACCTCTACACAGGTGCCTATGCAGGCTCTACCGATGCCTATGTGCCTTTGTTCACAATGGAAGAACTCTTCTTCATCAAGGCTGAGGCTTACTATTGGAAAGGCGATAAGACCACTGCCTGCGATTTGGCAAAAGAGGCTACTCGCTACAACATCATCCGTCACCTTGAGGCATTCCAGAAGAAGTATCCTGATGTGATGTATCCGGGCAACATGCTTGCCACTGGCTACTCTAAACTCGATGCCCGCGACAAGGAAGGCGAGTTCACCTACTCGAAGTACTACTGGGACGCTATCGTAGATGCATTCCTTGACGACGCTACAATGCCAGAGAAGAATGACGAAGGCAAGACCAACCCACAACGTGTGAAAGGCGTTACCGACTCGAGCACAAAGGGTAACCACCACTGGTTCTTCAACCCGTCGGAATTCTCATTGAGCGACCTGATGGAGATGAAGTATGTGGCAATGTACATGCAACCGGAACAGTGGACCGACATGCGCCGCTACCACTATAGCAACAACCGCAACAACTACGGTATCGGCTCAAGCCAGGAAATCGTTTATCCTAAACTCCGCCGCCCGTACAACCTCTACTCTCCATACTGGATCGACGGTTTGACCGACACCCAGAAGGAGAACACTTGGATCCAGCGCATCAACTACGACCCAGAAACAGAGGAGAAGTACAACAAGAGCGAACTTGAGCGCCTCGGTGCTTACAAAAACTACGAATGGCTCCGCAAACCAATGATCTGGTCGGAGGCAGCCGGCGTACGCACATCGCTTACAGGCAATTGATTGTTTAACCCAAAACAGACATTTAAGATATGAATCTGAAATATAAATTAGGAGCCACTGCTCTCGCTGTGATTGCCTTGACCTCCTGCGAAACCAACGACCCGTTCAGCGAAATCATGGATGTGGGTCAGGCTGTGCCTACGGTGACATGGTCGGTTGGCAGCACGGTGGCAAATGCCGGCGACAGCATTGAAATTACCGGAAAATATTATACCGACAAGAACCACACTCCCGACCACTCAGAGGTTTGGGAAACTGTGGTGCTCAACGAGTCGGCTGCCGCTACGGTAGGCCTCACATCGAGCCTCAAGTACACGCAGACCAGCACCGTGAGCGACACTGTCCGCACATCGATGACCGCTTCGTTCCCTCACTCGAAGGCCACTTGGAACGGTCACGAATGGCAATTGGAGGCAAAAATCCCAACATCGCAGACATTGAAGTCGGTGAAATGGTCAACTCCAGAGGCTTGGGACCAGACGAAGTTTGACTCTTACTATCCGTCAGACTTCCAGCAGACATTCACCGACAAGGTGATTGACTACCTGACCAAGGACAACACCTACTATTCCGACCTTCGCGGTGTTTACGTGAACTACGCGTTTACCGAGGACCAGATCAAGCAGGTGATTGCAAAATATCCGTCACTCGACCAGACAGCCCTCAATTCACTCGTAGTTACAGAGACTGCCGACAAGAGCGACGTGTGGTTTGTTGACGCAACAACGGTTGCCGGCAAATACTACACTGAGATTGTCGACGGTAAGACTGTCTACCACGAAGTTCCTGAATCGGAGGCTACCGACGCATCGAAGACCTACTACGACGTCTACAGTTCGTCGCCTTGGGTGTTCTGCCGCTACGACGACAACATCGGTGGCGTTGTCACCGAGGTACGCGATGCCTACATGCCAGTGTTCAAGGATTTGATTTCGTTGATTCCGTTCACCGACTGGATCTACAACTCATCCGACAAGGCATACAATGTGGAATTCACCCGCAGTTACCGCTTGAACCTCGTCTACAAGGTTTACGACACCAAGGGCAACGTGGGCTACACCACTGGCGAGTCGGGCATCAAGCAAATAGAGCTTAACTAATTAAAACAGAAAACGACAAATGAAAAGAATATTATTGAATATCAGCTTTATCGCGGCATTGGTGATGATGGTGTCTTCATGTGTCGACCCGGAACCCGACTACAAGGATTTCCCGTCGAAGGATGTTGACTTCACCTATGCTGTTGCTGCAGGAGCCGATGGCCAGGTGGAATATGGCTCGGACTACTATGTGGTGTCCCACATCCAGTTCACCAACACTTCAGCCAAGCAAGGCAACTACGCTTGGGACTTTGGCGACGGCACAACCTCTACGGAGACTAACCCTGTGCACAAATTTGACAAAGCCGGCACCTATCAGGTGAAACTCACCATCGACGGTGTTGGCTCGCGCACATATCCTATCATGATCTACGACATCGCACCGGTGTTGTCAATCAACAGCCAGTCGGCTGACGTGTTGACCATCAACGATGTGGACGTGGATTTCAGCATCTTCTTGCCTAACCCAGAAAACAAGAAGGTGAAATACGAATGGACATTCCCCGACGGCACTCTCGATGCCAACGGCAACTCCCTTACCACATTCGTTGGCTATGCCGACGAAACTGGCAAGGTGGAATATCCTGGCAAGGTGCACTTCAAGAACATCGGTTCGCAGCGCATCACCCTTAAGACTACCTTCGACATCGACGGCGAGAACCGCCAACTCGAGGAAAGTTACGTTAACGTGCAAGTGGGCGCCGACAAGGAGTATCAAACTCTCTACTACGCATCGCTCGGCGGCACCGTTCACGCCATTAAACTTATCCCTGACAGCGAACTCCCAGAAGGCACTAAGAACCTTCCGTTTGACCTCGGTGTAAGCACTGGCAACATGCCGTTCAACTTGGTGCACTATCGTGACGCCGACAATCAGGATTGGATCTACATCCTCGATGCTGGCAAGCAGTACACCTACATCAACGATGCCGATGGTGTGCTTGGCGACGGTAAAATCACTGTGATGACTGCCGACGGCAAATCAGCCAACGTGTTTGTAACCAACGTGGGCCAGACTGCATTCAACGACCCATTCTTCGGATGTGTCGACGGCACAGACTTGATTTACTCCGACCGTAACACTGGTTTGCGCAAAACGGCTCTCTCTACCCGCGGCGGCAAGGAAAGCAGCACCTACCTCGTGAAAAACGACCAATTGGGCTACTACTCGCGCAGCATCTCTTATGGTGCCATCAGCACTACAATCCTCAAGGATTCCAAGGGGATGTACTGGTGGGGCAAATGCTACAACGGTAACGGTATTCTCCGCTTCAAGTCGAGCGACATCGTGAGCGACTACAAGTCGGCCAGCGAGCCTTATCCTGTAATCCTCAACGCTGTCAAGTTGAAAGCCTTCACTATCGATGAGGCTCGCAACGCCCTCTACGTATGGCGCTGGCAGGATGCCGACGGATTCTATGTCTATCCATTGCCAGTCGACAACGCTACAGTGTCTAAGGGCGACTTCACCAAGCAGTTCCTTATGACAGCCGACCCTATCAACTCTACTGCCGATGAAGGCGTATACTGCACGCAGATGGCTCTCGACAAGGAGACTGGCAACGTTTACTTCGGCTTCAACAAGGCTGCTGCCGATGCTTCGGCCTACGCAACAGGCTTGAAGTGCTACGATCAGGCAGCCGGCAAGATTGTCGACGTAAAGGTCGCAACCGACAAGATTCTCGGTGTTGTAATCAATCCTAACAAGTCGAAATTGTTCTAACGGGTTGTCGACTTTGAAATACAATGGTTGTTTCTTTTTCGAAAGTCGATGAAGGAGCAACCATTGCTTTTTAAACACCAAAACAGATAACTATGATAAAGAAACTATTAATCGCCTCGGCGGCAACACTGATGCTGATGGCCACAGCCTTCCCCTCGCAAGCGCTGAAGCGCGAGCAGCGGTCCACGTGGATGTCGGCATTCATCGCCGACTGGCCATCGAGCGCCATTACCACTTCGAATGCGGAGACCCACAAGGCTTTATGCCTTAGCGCCCTCGACTCGTTGCAGCGCAACAACTTCACTACGATTTACTATCATGCCCGCGCCATGAGCGATGCCATGTACGACTCCAAGTATGAACCGTGGTCGAGTTATGTGTCGGGCACACGCGGTGTAGCGCCGGCTTTCGACCCGCTCGCTTTCCTCGTGGAGAATGCCCATAACCACGGCATCGAGGTGTATGCGTGGCTCAACCCTTACCGCTACATCAACTCTACCTACAATTCGGGGTGGGGTGCGAACGGCGGCGACAAAAACTACGAAAACAGCCATCCCGAGTGGCTCTTGAAATGGGTGGACGGCGACCGGACATGGACCATCCTCAACCCAGCACTCCCCGAGGTGAAGCAACGCATCGTTGATGTGGTGCTCGACATCCTCGACAAGTACGACGTGGACGGAATCGTCTTCGACGACTATTTTTATCAGAACGGACTCCCGGCATCGTACGACGCTTCGGACTACGCCAATTACACCTCTGCCGGAGGCACACTCTCGCTGATGGACTGGCGCCGCGAGAATGTCAACGACATGGTGCGCAGGGTGTATCAAGGCATCAAGGCTGCTAAGCCTTGGGTGCGCTTCGGTATCGGTCCTGCTGGTGTGGCTGGCAAGAACGCTGCGGCCTACGGACTTGAGCCGTGCCCGGGCAGCGACTGGCAGTACGACGGCATCTGCTCCGACCCGTTGGCATGGCTGGCGGAGGGCACCATCGACTTCATCTCGCCGCAGGTCTATTGGAAGATAGGCAACACCGCTGCCGACTATGCAAAAATCACCCCGTGGTGGTATCAGGTGTCGGCGAAGTACAACCGTCAATGCTTCATCAGCCAGGACCTCAGCAACACTCAGGGCAGCTCGTGCGACCTCAGTGAATTCTACGACCAGATAACCATGACCCATACCAACGTGGTGGGCGAGGGCCCAGGCACAGTCTACTTCCCGTGGAAGTCGCTTTTGGCACGTCGCCAGCGCGTCGACGGAAAGAACCTGTCGTTGTTCCGCTATTTGCGCAACACCGTGTTCGACACCCCGTCACTCACCCCTGCAACAACGTGGGAGAAGGTGGAATATCCAGGCATCGTAAGCAACGTGACCCGTAGCGGACGCACCCTCACATGGGACGGTCCCGACAACGTGCGCTTCACTGTCTATGCAGTGCCGTCGACAGTTGACGCAAAGCATTTCTACAAGGATGCTCAGTATATGCTTGGCAACAGTTACACGAAGTCGTTCGACATTCCTGCCGCGCTCGAGAAATATCCCGGCTATGGCATCGCTGATGCCGACCTAGGCAACTACAACTACGCTGTTGCAGTGCTCGACCGCTACGGCAACGAGTATAGCGCCGTGTTTGAGGGTGCAACGGTCAGCGCATCGGAGAAACCTGTCATGACCTATCCTGTAGGCGGTGAATTGGCTTCCCGCGGCTTCCAGTTTACTTGGACTGGCTCTGCAGAAGTGAGCGAAATCGCCATTGCTACCGATGCCGCGATGAGTAATGTGGTGGCTCGTTTTGAAGCCAGCGGCAACGCTGCTTCATCGGCCGATATGTACAACTTCGAGCCCGACGAGACCTACTACTGGACCGTCACCGCCCGCGGAAACAACGCCACCGACACCGAGGCAGGCAACGTGGAGTCGTTTAAGGTCGACATCTTCCGCATCCTCTCTCCAGTCAACGGCAGCGAGAATGTAGACCTGTCGCCAACCATCGAGTGGTCGAACCTCGGCGAAGGGGCAACCTACAATCTTGTGGTCAGCCAGTCTGAATCATTCCAGAACCCGGTTGTCGACGAAACCCTCACTGCGACCTCGTTTGCCATTCCTGACTATACGCTCTCAGCCTCACGCACATACTACGTGAAGGTGATTGGCAACGTAGGCGGCACTACTGAAGAGACCGACGTATTTACCTTTACTACGGAGGCAGCAGAGTTGACAGCGCCAGTGTTTATCGTTCCAGCAGCCGACGGCGCTACAATCCATTCCGATGAGGTCGTTTCCGTGCAGCCGCAAGCCGGCGTGGCATCAACCCACTTCAACATCAGCGAGAAAGACTCGTTCCCAGTGCGCTCGTCGTACAACGGAACTTACGACATCGGCGAGTTCAGCACCCCTGCGCTCGGCGAAGTGAAGATGGTGTCGAAGGCTTTGGAGGACGGCAAGACCTACTACCTGCGCGCGCAGTTTAACTACTACAATGCAGCGGGCACCTACACCACCACCGACTGGTCGGATGTGTTGACCTTCGTTTATAGCGCAGAGGCTGGCATCACCAATGTCAATGCCGATGCGTTGAAGATTGTCGACAATGTGCTCTATGCAGGTGCAGCCTCGCAGGCAGTCAGCGTGTTTGCCCTCGACGGCAAATTGGTGCTGTCGGCGCAGACCGATGCCACCGGAGCGCTCTACCTCTCACACCTTGCCAAGGCAACCTATCTCGTTGCCGTCGGCAATAAGACCGTCAAGTTTGTCAAGAAATAGAGTACTCACTCCCACAAAAAAGACTCGCCCAGCAGCATCAGCCGCTGGGCGATTTCTTTTGATATGTAGGCCTTGTCGAGGCGTACTTACAGCACGCCTCGACAAGGCGCGCAACTCCGCTATTTTGACATTCTAACCACTTTTCCCGAATCGTTTTTGCATTGTGTTTTGGACTTAAAAATACAAATAGCTAATAATTAGTTGAATACCCCGAAATTTTCACAAAATTCCAAGGTTTTTTGGGGCGTTTTTCACAAAATTCCGGGGTTTTGGGGGCGATCTTTCACAAAATTCCTGATTTTGGACGCGATTTTCTTGGCAGCTAGCTTGCGAAAAATCTCAAAAAGGTGTAAAATCAAGGTTTGAAAAATCTCAAAAAGGTGTATTATCGGGTAGTCCAAAAATCTCAAAAAGGTGCGAAGGTTGGCATAATTGTGTATGGTGTTTTTAG
>CAVEIP010000035.1:0-9054 GCA_963615935.1 [Ruminococcus] lactaris
GAGATGTCGTAGCATACGCGGTTCACGCCTTTCACCTTGTTGATGATTTCGTTGGACACCTTTGCCATAAATTCGTAAGGCAGATGCGCCCAGTCGGCAGTCATGGCGTCGGTACTTGTCACGGCGCGCAGAGCCACAGGATGCTCGTATGTGCGCTCGTCGCCCATCACGCCCACAGAACGTACAGTAGACAGGAGCACGGTTCCCGCTTGCCAAATCTGGTCGTATAGCGACACCTCAATCTCTCCGTTCTCCATGTTGGCAGGCACTCCGGCAGCAAGCACTCTACGAGCCTCTTCGCCGCTGAGTTTCACCTTAAACTCGCGGAGTCCGCGGATATAGATGTCGTCGGCATCCTGAAGGATGCGCACCTTCTCTGGAGTGATGTCGCCAAGGATGCGCACCGCAAGTCCTGGACCAGGGAACGGGTGGCGAGTGATGAGATGCTCAGGCATGCCCAGTGAGCGGCCCACGCGGCGCACTTCGTCCTTAAACAGCCACTTCAGCGGCTCGCAGAGTTGAAGGTTCATCTCCTTTGGAAGTCCGCCCACGTTGTGGTGGCTCTTGATCACCTTACCCGTGATGTTGAGACTCTCGATGCGGTCGGGGTATATAGTGCCCTGTGCGAGCCATTTTGCGCCAGTCTGCTTCTTCGCTTCAGCGTTGAACACCTCCACGAAGTCGCGGCCTATGATTTTGCGCTTCTGCTCAGGGTCGGTAACGCCCGCAAGGTCGTTGAAGAATTTTTCTGATGCGTCGACGCCAATCACGTTAAGGCCGAGGCATTCATAGTCCTTCATCACATCGCGGAACTCGTTTTTGCGGAGCATACCGTGGTCAACGAAAATACAAGTGAGGTTTTTGCCGATAGCCTTGTTGAGAAGTACTGCGGCAACACTCGAGTCAACACCGCCAGAGAGGCCGAGAATCACCTTGTCGTCGCCCACCTGCGCCTTCAGTTCGGCAACGGTGGTCTCGACAAACGAGTCAGCGCTCCAGTCCTGCTTTGCGCCACAAACACCTACAACGAAGTTCTTCAGCAGCAGTGTGCCCTCTTCGCTATGGAACACTTCTGGATGGAACTGCACGCCCCAGACCTTTTCGCCTTCAATCTGATAGGCAGCGATGGCAACCTTGTTGGTTGATGCAATCACCTTAAATCCCTCAGGAATGGCAGTGATGGTGTCGCCGTGGCTCATCCACACCTGAGTGTTGTCGCTCAAGCCAGTGAGCAGGGCATTGCTCTTGTCCATTGTCGACAGGTGCGCGCGGCCATATTCGCGTGTGCCTGCTGGCTCAACCTTGCCGCCGTTGGCATAGGAGATGAACTGTGCGCCGTAGCAGATGCCCAGGATAGGGTACTTGCCGCGGATTTCCGACAGGTCAATCTTGAAAGCGCTCTCGTCGTAGACCGAGAACGGACTGCCGGAAAGAATCACGCCGATAACCGAAGGGTCGTCCTTCGGCATCTTGTTGTAAGGAACGATTTCGCAGTACACGTTCAACTCGCGCACACGGCGTCCGATGAGTTGGGTGGTTTGCGAACCGAAATCCAGAATGATTATTTTTTCGTGCATAATAAATAATTAATTATGTATCTAAACAAAATTGTTTCATAAGTTGCTTGTTGCCGACAATCCAGATGTTGTCGCCAGCGCAGAGCACTGTGTCGGGCGTTGGCGGCACAAATGAGCCGTCGGCTTTTTCCACCGACACGAGCATCGCGGAGTAGCGTCCGCGGAGGTCGAGGTCGGCTACGCGCTTTCCGGCAAGCGGCGATGTTGCGGAGAGCACCACGCTCGTAAACTCCATCTCGCCTGTCGCGGCAGTGCGCGCCTGCGGTTTGCTCTCCACCTCGGTGATGAGCGCCTGTATTTGGTTGTCGGTGCCAATCACACCGATGGTGTCGCCCGGGAAGATGCGCATATCGGCGGTAGGCACGGCTATGAGTTCCTCGCCGCGCTGGATGCTCGCCACATTGACACCGAAACGACTGCCTATGCGCGCGTCAGCCAGCCTTTCGCCCACAAACGGGCAGGTGTAGCCGATAGGAATGTACGCAAGGTGCATGTTGCTCACAAGGTTGTTGTTCTTGCCGCTGCGGCGGAGTTCACGCTCGTGAAGGTTGTCAACAAAGGTCGATTCCAGGCGCGTCGTCTGCCGGCGCACTATCTTTGAGAAATAGATGCCTACAAAAATCAAGAGGGCTGTGCCTACCACAATCGAAACGCTATGAGATGTGGTGTCGAGCAGGAAGAACACGAGGAAGCCGAAGGCTATCGACATCCTGACAGCGCGTATGGCCATGAACGGCGCATTGCTCTGCACGCTGTGGCGCAACTTTTCGCGTTCCCATCGCTTCATGCTCGGATAGCACAACGCCAATAGGAACGGCGCCATGATGATGAGAGTGGCAATGGTGGCGATGCATGCGCCCCAGGTGTCGCCCACCAGGCGGTCGGCAAATGGAAACAGCCATTTGGAGGAGGTCCACAGCACCGCCACAAGGAGTACACTGTAGAGTAGCGTGCGCCAGATGTTGCGCCGTGCCACCTCTTTCCACAGGCTGCTAATCTCTGACTCGTTGCGCTTGGTTTGCTGGCTATAGCGGCTGAGCATGTTGGTGAGCCACTGCGGTGTGTGGCTCTCTGCCCATGAGCATATCGGGTCGGACGACTTGATGAAATATGGTGTGAAGAATGTGGTGATTACCGATACGGAAACGATGATAGGGTAGATGTTGTCGTCAATCACGCCGAGCGACATGCCCAGCGTGGCGATGATAAACGAGAATTCGCCGATTTGCGGCAACGACAGTCCTGACTGGAGCGCGATGTGCAGCGGTTGGCCGCCGATGAGCATACCCACCACGCCAAACACGAATTTGCCTACAATCACAATCAGCGAAAGCATCACTATGGGTAGCCAGAACTCGCCAAGCACGTGCGGGTTGACCATCATGCCCACGGAGATGAAGAAAATTGCTCCGAAGAGGTCCTTTACTGGTGCGGTTATCTTTTCGATGCGTTCAGCCTCGCTTGTGCCTGCCAGAATTGAGCCCATCAGGAATGCACCAAGTGCTGCAGAGAAGCCCGCATAGGTGGCGGTGATGACCATAAGAAAGCACAGGCCGATGCAGAACACCAGCAGGAGTTCGTCGCTGAGAAATTTCCGTTGCCTGCTGATGAACGACGGGATGAGATAAACGCCCACCACATACCAGAGTACAAGGAAGAACGTGAGTTTGAGCACACTCCATAGCAACTCGCTGCCGCTCACACTGTCGTTGATGGCTATCGACGACAACAGCACCATGAGAATCACCGCTATAAGGTCCTCCACGATGAGCACGGCAAGCACTTGCGGTGCAAACTGCCGGTGGCGCATGTTGAGGTCGTCGAGGGCTTTCATGATGATGGTGGTCGACGACATCGACAGCATGCCGCCGAGGAAGAGGCTGCTCACAAAAGAGAAACCCATCAGTTTGCCAGACAGGTAGCCGAGCACAATCATGCCAGTAACCGAGAAGAGGGTGGTGACGGTGGCAGAGCCGCCAACGTTCATCAGTTTTTTGAAACTGAATTCCAGTCCGAGGGAGAACAGCAGGAAGATGATGCCTAGTTCAGCCCAAAATTCGATGTTGGCTTCGTGGAGGACAGTCGGGAAATAGCCGAAATGCGGCCCGACAAGGAAGCCCGCCACGATGTAGCCAAGCACAACAGGCTGTTTCAGCCGTTTGAAAATCACAGTAGCGATGCCGGCCACAATCAATATCAAAGCGAGGTCGGATATCAATCCAGTGGCAACATGCTCCTCGCCACCGTGGGTGGCGGTGTCGGCGTTCGCCACAGTGGTGTGGGTCGCCGATTCCGTTGCCGATGTTGTGGAAACCTCGGCGCGGAGAAAATTGTCAAGGGTTGGTACGTTAAATAAATCCATGTAAAACTACTGTTGTTATTCTTATTTTTTAAGATAGTTTCGGTATCTGCCGCTTGTCGCCCACGAGCCACAGGTTGTCGCCTTCGTTGAGGATGCTGTCGCCCTTCGGACTTTCATAAGTGCCGTCGCCATGCTCTATCGATACCAGCATCACTGAGTATGTGCCGCGGAAGTCGATGTCGCTGACCTTCTTGCCTGCAACGGGCGACGTGGCTGAGACTACGATGCTCGTAAACTCGATGTCGATGTTGTCGTCGGTCGATGCTGCTTCGCGGTCGCTCTGTTCGATGGTGTCGAGCAAACGCTGTATCTGTTCGTCGGTGCCGACCACGCCGAGGGTGTCGCCTGGGAAGATGCGCGTTGAGCCGCCAGGGATAGGTATCATCCGCTCGCCGCGCTGGATGCTCGCCACGTTAACGCCAAACATCTTGCCGATGTTGGACGAAGCCAGTCTTTCGCCCACAAACGGGCAGTTATAGCCCACATTGACGTAGGCCAGGTGCATGTCGCTCACCAAGCTGTTGTGCTTGCCGCTACGGCGCAATTCGCGCTCGTTGAGGTTGTCGATAAACACATTTTCGATGTAGTTCATGTGCTTTCTTACCGACTTTGAAAAGTAGATGAGTATGAGCACAAACAGTGCAGCGCCGATGGTTATGGCAAGAGCGTGGGAGTAGGCTGTGAGAAGGAAATAAACAAGGAAGCCGACGGCAATCACGATGCGCACAAGTCGCATGGCGAAAAACGGCACGTTGGAGCGTACGCTGCTCTTCAACTTCGTGTGTTCCCATTTCTTGGTGCTTGGGTAGCACAATGCCAAAAGGAACGGTGACATGGCCGCGATGGTTATTGCTACGGTGATATGCTTGGCGGTGCCGTGAGGCAAGAACGAGTTCATCAGCGGCACAAGTAGGTGACGCGAGAGTTGCATAATGGAAACGAGTACTACGGAGTAGATGACAATGCGCCAAACTGTGCGCTTGATTGTGCGTTTCCAAAGTTGTACCATCTCCGACTCATTGTGGGTCGACGACTGGCTATAGCGGTTAATCAGTTCTGTGAGTCGCGATGGCAATACCTTCTCCGCCCAGCGGCTGAACGGGTCGCTCAGTTTGATGAAGTATGGGGTGAAGAATGTGGTGATTACCGACACCGACACTATGATTGGATACAGGTCGCTGTTGATCACGTTGAGCGACATACCCAGCGTGGCGATGATAAACGAGAACTCACCAATCTGCGTGAGCGCGAAGCCTGACTCGATGGCTATGCGCAACGGCTGTCCGGTGATGAGCATACCGCCGGTGCCAAACACAATCATGCCCACAATTACTATCGCTGACAGGATGAGGATAGGTCCGGTGTAGGTGGTAAGGATGTTGGGGTCAACCATCATGCCGACCGACACGAAGAAGATTGCGCCGAAGAGGTCCTTGATTGGCGAAATCACTTTCTCGATGCGCTCGGCCTCGCTCGTCCCAGCGAGGATTGAACCCATCACGAATGCGCCCAATGCCGACGAGAAGCCTGTGTAGGTGGAGAAAATCACCATCATAAAGCACAAGCCCACGGAAAGCACGAGGAGCAGTTCGTCGGTGATGTAGCGGCGCTGTTTCTTGAGGAATGTAGGGATGACGTAGACTCCGACCAAGAACCAGAGGATGAGGAAGAACGACAGTTTCATCACGCTCCATAGCAGAGCCTCGCCGCTTACACTGTTGTTAATGGCTATCGACGACAGTACCACCATTAGGATTACGGCAAACAAGTCCTCCACGATGAGCACTGCAAGCACCTGTGGAGTGAACCGCCGGTGGCTCATGTTCAGGTCGTTGAGAGCCTTCATGATGATTGTGGTCGACGACATTGAAAGCATCGCTCCAAGGAACAGACTACTGATGTTGGAGAATCCCATCATCTGTCCCGCTGTGTAGCCGGTGGACATCATTCCCGCCACAATCACGAGTACCGTGACGGCTGCCGACCCTCCTACGTTCAGCAATTTCTTGAAGTTAAACTCCAGTCCGAGTGAGAAGAGCAGGAATATGATACCCAACTCTGCCCAAAAGTCGATGTTGGCTTCGTTTTCAATCGTGGGGAAATATCCAAAATGCGGACTCACAAGAAATCCGGCAAGGATGTAGCCGAGCACCACGGGCTGCTTGAGTCGTTTGAAAAGCACTGTGGCTATGCCGGCAACGACAAGAATTAGTCCGAGGTCGGAAATCATGTCGGTATCGCCTGATTCTGTTGACTGTTCTTTGGATGTGTCGGGCTTTTCGGTGGTTTGGCTGGTGGCCGCAGTGGTTTGAGCGAGCGGCAGACCCGACGCCGAGAATGCCGCATCAAATGCTGGCACACTGGTTAATGGTAGGCTAATTGGATTGCTCATTGTTAATGTCAGTAGTGGAAGTATTTCTTCCCTATGCAAAATTACACAAAAAACGCGTATAAGCCACCCTGTAAAACATTTTTTAAGTGTGTGCGCTAACTTATTGAAAATTATACTAACTTTGCGCTTGCTTTTATGTTATTAAAAATGGAATCAAACAAGACTGAAAATAAGGAAATGAAGAAGGCCGCAGGCATGGTGCGTGTGGGCGCTATTCTGGTGGTTGTGGCTCTCGTTGGCCTGTTGGTTATGGGCCTCGCTTCGTGCGGCGGTTCGTCGGACAAGGAGAAGATGCAGCAACAACTCGACTCGCTGAAACTGGCAAACGAGAAACTCCAACTTGCCGGCGAAACGGAGTCGCTCAACCAGGAGTTTCAACAATATGAAAATCAGGCACAATATCTCAAAAACGACTCTTTGCTTGAGCAATATTCGCAGGCAAAGGACAAGGTGGAGAAACTCCTCGCTGAATTGAAGTCGGAAAAGGCAACCAACAGCAAGCGAATCAAGGAACTGAAGGGTGAGATTTCAACGCTTAAGGGCTTGCTTCGCCACTATGTGGAAATCATCGACTCGTTGAGCAAGGAAAACACTGCATTGCGTAGCCAGAACGAGGAATTGCAGACGCAGAACCAGCAGTTGTCGACCACAGTATCGGACTATAGCCAGAAAAACCAGAAACTCAACGAGCGTATGCAACTCGCTGAGAAACTTAATCTTACCGGACTTTCATTTACTGCGCTCAACAAAAAGGGCAAGACCGAGAAGAAGATTGACAAGGCTAAACAATTGGCAGTGTCGTTCATCATTCCGCAAAACAATTCTACGCCAGTGGGCGAGAAAACCTTCTATGTGCGCATCGTTAGTCCAGAAGGCAATGTGCTCGGCAGCGGACATACATTCTCGTTTGAGGGTGGTAGCGTAGCCTACACAGAGAAGAAAACCGTGGAATACGACCAACGCGAACTTTCGCTGACGGTCTACTATAACGTTGCGACGGCTTTGTCGAAAGGCTCTTACCAAGTAGAAGTGTTTGTCGACAACTACCGCATTGCCTCGCGCTCATTCTCAATGACGAAATAGCAAGGGTTTAAATCTGATGTGATGCATCGGGTTGCTTTTATATTGCTGATTGTTTTGTCGTCCGTGGGGTGCTTTGCACAGGGCGGCAACACGAACCACGGGCAGCAGGAAAACTTCATCGGCACGCAACTAATGTCGCTGGGACTCTACGATGAGGCTATCAAGCATCATCTCGACGCGTTGGCTTATTTCGAACGCAACAAGATGACCGCCGAGGTGGTGCGCACCAAAAACAATATCTTTCAAGTTTATTTCCGTACCCATAGGCCTAAGGATGGCGAGGACATCCTCCTCGACGCAATGTCGCAGGTCAACCCCGCCGACACGATGCTCCGTGTGAGCATCCTCAACAATCTCGGCATTGTCTATGCCGCAACCCAACGCTATGAAAAGGCTCTGGAAGCCTACAACCGCACTCTCGAACTGGGGCACGACAATCCAGAAGCTCAATCCTCGGCATATATCAACATCGCCGACCTCTATTTCCAACAGGGCGACTACAAAACCGCGGAACACTATCTCGATGAGGGATTGAAAATTCCGCAGTCGCGCATAAAGCCCACGTACAAGGTGCAGATGTATCTCAATATGGCTCTTCTTGGTGTGGCGCAAGGCAACAGGGCGATGGCATCGACTTATGTTGGCAAGGCTCGCTGCCTACTACCCGAATTGCCGAGAGCCACTAGGATCAATGCCCTTGCGCAGATTGCCGACATCCATCTAAATCTTTCCGACTCGATTACGGCTCTGCGCTATATCCTTGACTATGAGTCGCTGCGCGACTCAGTGCAGGCAAACATCAACAATGCTCAGTTGCAACAGCTGCTCGTGGCTTACGACACCGGGCGTCTGAAGGCTCGCAACGAGAACCTCACGTTGGCTCTCAGCCGCCGCACAATCATAATTTGGGCAACGCTGGTTGTAATGCTGTTTGCTATTGGGTTGATAATCACACTTGTCCGCAAGCATAATGCGATGAAGAAGGCCAGCCGCATCATCAGCGATCAACAGCAAATGCTGCTCGACCTTGAGAAGGAAAAAGCCGAGCGCGAGCGGCTCACTCAGCAGCGCATCATCGAGGAGAAGCAGCGGCAGTTGCTGTCGTTCAGCACGGAGCAGGCCTCGAGCAATGAGTTTCACTCGAAACTGGAGAGCCAAATCGCTGAGGCTCTGCACTCGTTGCCCACCCATGGCGCTGAAACGGCGAAGAGTGCACTTGGCGACATTCAGAAGCAACTGGTGCACTACCGTGAGCGGGCAATAGCCGCCGACTTCCGTACATATTTCGAGCAGGTGCATCCTGATTTCTTCAACCGGCTCTGCGTTCTGCATCCAGTACTCACGCAAAACGACCTCCGCCTGTGTGCATTCCTCTATCTCGGCATGTCGACCAAGGAGATTGCTGCCATTACCTACAAGGAAATCCGCTCAGTGGAAACCGCCCGTATGCGTTTGCGCAAGAAGTTGGGCATCGAAGCGGGTGCAGATATCGGTAAATACCTGCATTCGATTCAGTATTGAAAATCAGTCAGATAAGAATAATGTAGTAGTGTTGTAGTAGTGTTGTGTCTTGCGCTTGCTGCACAAGGATGTTATATTTGTGGCGTAAAAAATTAAGATTTATGAAGAAGACTTTCTTT
>CAVEIP010000035.1:9064-15630 GCA_963615935.1 [Ruminococcus] lactaris
TTGTTTAGCCGCAGCATTATTCCTCGGCATTTCAACACAGAGTCTGTGTGCCGAAGAAAGTGTGTTTTCCGAAACTTTCGACACTCAGGAAGATTTCGATGAATGGACTATCATTAACGTGGAAGAAGGGTCGACCACTTGGACCTACAGGACAAGTACGGGCAAACCCATGAAATCAAAATGTGCGCAAATCCTCAAGCACTCGCCAAACGCAGCCAACGACTGGCTCATCTCGCCGGCTTTTACGCTCAAGGCTGGTACGGTGTATGAACTGTCGTTCAGGTGCACTCCTGGCACGTTCAACAAGACGGAGCACCTAAAGGCGTATCTCGGCACCGATCTTACAGCCGAGAGTATGACAGTCGAACTGCTTGACCTCGACGGCATGCTTCGCGACGACAATGCCGACATCACCCGCACGGCAGAAATTTCAGTGGAGACCGACGGCACTTACCATGTCGGATTCCTCGGATGCTCCGAGCCAAACATGGGTCGCATCGACCTCGATGATGTAGTGATTACCGCAAAGGCAGCCGCAATTGCCCCAGGTCCTGTAACTGACCTCACCGCAACCGCAGCCGCAGAAGGTGCCCTTAGCGCTACACTCAATTTCACTGCACCGACTGTCACCGCCACTGGCGATGTCCTCGACGCTATCTCCTCAATCGAGATTACCCGCGATGCCACAGTTATTGGCACTATAAACAACCCTACACCAGGCGAAGTCCTTGAATATACCGACGCCACTGCAGTGCAAGGACAGAACACCTATGAGGTGGTTTGCTACTCAACGGACGGAAGTAAGAGTGTTGCCACATCGGTATCGGTGTTTGTGGGTGTCGATGTGCCAGTAGCCATCGAGAATCCGCGCGCCGTATCCCTTAACGATGGCAACATCAGCCTCTCATGGCAAGCACCTACAGCTTCGGTCAACGGCGGTTATTTCAATCCCGAAACACTATCCTACACTATAACCGACCTGTCGAGCGGCGAATCGATAGCCGTGACAGGTACATCATTCACGAAGGCTCTCACCAAGGGAGAACAGAAGGTGTTTGAATATAGCGTCGCTCCGGTGTCGGAGGCAGGCACTGGCGAGGCAACAACCTTCAATCGTGTGATTATGGGCAACGCTATCACCTCAGCCTATAGCGAGTCGTTTGCTGGTGCGGTGGCTTCATCGCCATGGTATCAGGATTCCGACGAGCATGCCTTCAACTGGATTGTCGACAATCCAGAGAAGGAAGAATATTCCGATCCCGATGTGAAGGGTTACACTATCTATGCGCAGGACAAGGATGGCGGCGACTTGATTGTGAAATCGCTTTATGCCTATGAGTATGAAACATCGCGCTACTGCTCGCCGATATTCTCACTTTCGCAGTTTGCCAACCCAGTGCTCACTTTCTATCAAATCAACGGACCGAAAGAAAGCCTGAAGGTACAGGTACGCACTGTAGGCGGTGAATGGCAAGATGTAGCAGAGCCTGTATGGGAAACTGGCATCGACGGCTTGCAGTGGAGCAGATGCTCAGTGCCTTTGTCTAACCTGAAAGAAGGCGAAGTGCAGTTCTCATTCCTTGCCTACGGCGGCGTGCGTCCAATGCACATCGACAACATCACCATCGCTGAGGCGGCATATAGCAGCGACATGGCTGTGCGCAGCCTCAAGGCTTCACCTCAACGTGCTAACGTAGGTGAGACTACAACATTCACTGCCGACATCCGCAACTTCGGCGGACAGAACGAAGCCGCTTACGAAGTGGTGCTCTACCGCGACGGCAACGAGGTTGACCGCAAGGCGGGCAACGAACTCGCAGCAACAGCAAGCACAACCGTTGATTTCCAATACACATCGACACTGGATGACGCTATGCTTGCCGACAAGTCGGAATGGACGGCACAAGTGGTGCTTGCCGACGACCAGAACTCAAGCAACGACACATCAGACGCAGTTGTATGGTCTACACGTCCTAACGATGTTCCAGACATCACTGACCTTGCTGGTACATCCGACAAGGAAAGCGTAACTCTCAACTGGTCGGCTGGCACCAACCGTGAGGCTACGGAGAAAGGTGAGATGCAATATGTTACTGATGACTTCGAAACCTACACTCCGTTTGCAATCGAAGGCGTTGGCGACTGGACATTTGTTGATAAGGACGGCTCAGAGACTTGGAAGTCGAAATATCCTACACGCGAGCATGTTGGTGAACCACTCTCATTCATGGTGTTCAACACTGTGGAAGGCGGCGTTGAAACCGACGACAACCAGGACAACATCTTCTTTGCTCACTCAGGCAAACAGTATCTCATGGGATTCAGTAATGAGGAGTACGGCACAGCCAACAACGACTGGCTAATCACTCCGCGCCTCGACGGCCGCTCACACACTGTGGACTTCTACACTCGCATCCCGATGGGCTTGTCGGGCGACGACGTGATTGCCGTTTCCTATTCGACAACCGATACCGACCCAGACAGTTTCCTTCCTTTGAACGACGGTAAGGACATCTACGTTTCCGACAACTGGAAACACGTTGAGGTAACGGTGCCCGATGGAGCAAAGTATTTCGCTGTAAACTTGAAACTGTCGCGTATGTTCTACATGATTGACGACTTTACCTATGCCGCACACGATGGCTCACTCGATCCGCTTACGCTCCTTGGCTACAACGTGTACCGCAACGGAGAGAAAATCAATGATGAACTTATCGCCGACAACAATTATGTGGACAGCGACATGCCAGAAGGCGACAACACCTACACTGTGACTGCAGTCTACGAGCAAGGCGAGAGCCGCTATAGCAACGAGGTTAAAATCAACTACTCGTCGGTTGGCGCAATCAGCGCAGCATCGGCTAAGATTACCACCCGCGAAGGCATCCTAAGTGTTGCCGTAGCCAACACATCGGCAGTGGCAGTCTACTCGATCGACGGCAAGAAAGTGGCGAGCACTACGGTTGCGGCAACGCACGACTTCAGTCTTGCAGCCGGCGCCTACATTGTCACCATCAATGGAAAAGCAACTAAAGTAGTAGTACGATAAGGCTATCTTTTTAATAACGGAAGAGCCACGCATTGCGACAATGCGTGGCTCTTACTATTCACTACCTATTTAGTCGATTGTTTCTACCAAACGACTTTCTCGTTGAGGATTTCGCCGTCGGTGGCGTCGTCTGCTGTGAATGTGTTGCCCTTATACTGCACGCAGAGCATCAGCATCGGCTCTGCTCCATTGTTGCGGACACTGCGCTTGCCGGCTGGCGCTACGCGCACTACGCTGCCTTCTTCGATGGCAAACACCTCGCCGTCGACCTGAAATTCGCCCTTGCCTGAGAGGAAGAAGTAGAGTTCCTCGTGGTTTTTGTGGGTGTGGAGGAAGCCGCTTTCTGTGCCTGGCGCAAATTCCTGGAACGAAAATTCAGCACCTGTTGCGTTGACCGCCGCTCCGCCAAACACTTTGCCCGGAATCTGCATCTCAGGGGAGAGGGTGAGCATGTAGTCCTTGATTTCGTTCAACTTGCCGAAGTTTGCGGCTGTGAAGTTTGCCGCCTTTGCTGTGGATTTAATTTCTTTCATAATGCTTTGTTTTGTTTGATTGATGGCACAAAATTATCCTTTCCAAAATGCTTTGGCAAGAAGGCACAAAGCGGTAAGATGGTTACTTGCAGGTAACTATTGCTGATTGTCAGCGGTTAAGCGAAAACAGATTTAATGATGATTAACTTCGGGAGGTTTGTGTGTTTTATGGCGGTTGGTTACTTTTGTAGAGTAATTAGTGTTACAGTGAGTTATGAGAAGTAATTTGAAAGAACAAGTGTTTGCAGATTGCCCTATACGCAATGTGCTGACCCGAATCTGCGACAAGTGGTCGCTATTGGTAATGTATAACCTCAAGCAGTGCGACAATACACGGTTTTCGGTGCTGCTGAAGCATATCCCCGACATTTCGCAGAAGATGCTCACAAGCACTCTGCGCACACTCGAGGCTGACGGTTACGTTGTGCGCACGGTCTATGCCGAAGTGCCTCCACGGGTGGAATATTCGCTCACGCCGCGTGCGCACACACTGATACCTATAGTCGACGATCTTTTGCTTTGGGCAGAAAACAATATGGCGGCAATTCTCAACGACCGTCAGCGCGCTGAAAATTAGCAATTTATTGGCGCGGGGAGCGCATTATAGCGCGCCAACACAGGATTCTTCCTTCTTTTGCGCTTCCTTTTGCTCAATCAAGGTGAGTGCACGGCTCAGTTGGTCGGGGCACGATGTGTTTTTTGAGCCACAGCGGATGCCTTTGAGGCGGCTGATAACGTCGTCCATAGGCATACCTTTGACCAACGAGCAGATGCCCTGCAGATTGCCGTTGCAGCCTCCATAGAATTGCACACTCTTGATTTTGCCGTCTTCAGTTTCGATGTCGAAGGCCTGACAGCAAGTGCCTTCGGTGCGGTATGTATATTTCATAATTGCGTTTTTGTTTTTTTATTGTTCAAGATTGTTGAGCACGTTGCGAATTTTCTCGTAGGTGGTGATTTTTGTAGGCACCAATGGTAGTCGTAACTCGTTTTCAATCATACCCTTTGCGTTGAGCAGACACTTCACGCCAGCAGGGTTGCCGTCGACAAACAGGAGCGAGAACAACTCCGTGAACCGATGGTGGATGAGCAGAGCCTTCTGATAGTCGCCAGCCAGCGCCAGTCGCACCATGCGGCTGAACTCCAATGGGAAGGCGTTGCCGATAACCGAAATCACGCCCACGGCACCGAGGGTCATCAGCGGGAACGTGATGCCGTCGTCGCCCGAAATCACCATAAAGCGTTCAGGCTTGTTCTTGATGATGTCGTCCATCTGCGTGATGTTGCCCGATGCCTCTTTCACGCCGATGATGTTCTCAAATTGGTTGGCGAGCCTCAAGGTTGTTTCCGCCGTCATGTTCACTCCCGTGCGCCCAGGCACATTGTAGAGAATAACAGGCAGCGGCGATGCCTCGGCAATGGCTTTGTAGTGCTGGTAGATGCCTTCCTGCGACGGCTTGTTGTAGTAGGGCACCACCGACAGAATGGCTGTGAAATCCGACAAGTCGTTGTTGCGCAGATAGTCGACCACACCCATTGTGTTGTTTCCGCCAACACCGAGCACCAGCGGCAGACGGCGGCGCACACGTTCCACGATAAACCGTTTCAACTCATCGCGTTCTTCCTCCGAGAGGGTAGGTGTCTCGGCGGTTGTGCCGAGCACCACGATGTAGTCGGCGTGGTTTTGGATGATGTGCTCAAGCAACCGCGCCAACGCTGGAAAATCAATTGATTTGTCTTTTTTGAACGGGGTGATGAGCGCAACGCCCATACCTCTTAAGTTCATATAGTTAGCCATAAATTTCAATTTAGGTTGCCATCGGCCTTACAGGTCGGTGGAAAAGACACTGCCTGGCAGTTGTCGGCAGTTGTAGGACGAAGCCATAACTTCGCCATAGGCACCGGCAGAGCGGAGTGCGAGGAAGTTGCCGCGCTCCACGAGAGGCAGACGCTCGTCGGAGCCGAAACGGTCGGACGATTCGCAGATAGGACCCACGACGTCGTACACGTCGTCGACCGCCGAGGTTGACGAGATGTTCTCAATCTTGTGGTGAGACTGATAGAGAGCGGGACGGATGAGGTCGGTCATTCCGGCATCCACGATGGCAAATTTCTTTGTCGTGCCTTCTTTCACGTAGAGCACTCGTGTGATCAGCGATCCGCACTGACCAACGATGGAGCGACCCGGCTCGAAATGGAGTTCCTGATCGGCGTCGAGTTGCAAGTTTTCGCGGAACACGGAGAAATAACTTTCGAAGTCGGGGATAGGGTTGCCGTCAGGGTCATCGTAGTCGATGCCGAGGCCTCCGCCCATGTCCACGATGGTGATGATTGCACCGAGTTCCTTCATGTGGTCGAGAATCTCGCGCGCCTTCTTGCAGAGCATTGCAAATGGCTCAGTCTCCGTGATTTGCGAACCGATGTGGAAATGCACACCGCAGAGGTCAACGTTGTCGAGCGAGAGCGCTGTAGAAACAAATTCATCGAGGTTCTCGAGATTGATGCCAAACTTGTTTTCGTTCAAGCCCGTAGTGATGTACTGGTGGGTGTGGGCATCCACATTAGGATTGATGCGCACAGCCACGTGAGCCATCATTTTCTTCTTGCCGGCAATCTCGTTGATGTTGAGCAATTCAGGCAGCGACTCCACGTTGAAGCAACGGATGTTGGTGTCGAGGGCAAACTCGATTTCGCGGTCGGTCTTTCCTACGCCGGCAAACATGATGCCATTGCCCGAAAATCCAGCCTTCACAGCAGCAGCAATCTCGCCGCCGCTCACGCAGTCCACACCCAATCCAGCCTTGTTGACAGCCTCGAGGATGCGAGGGTTGGCATTGGCTTTTACGGCATAGTGCACACGGCAGTTGTTGGCAGCAGCGAGTGCTGTGACCTTGCTGAGTGTTTGCTCGAGCAGAGTCATATCGTAGTAGTAGAACGGAGTCTCGAAGTTCTTGAATTCGTCTATTGGAAACTGTGTCATAATT
>CAVEIP010000035.1:15640-20515 GCA_963615935.1 [Ruminococcus] lactaris
AGGAAATCATTCTTACAGGGATGTCCTTAAGAGCGGCGATGGCTTTTGCCTCAAAGCCGCGGTTTTGCCATTCAAGGTCGCCCACAACGCAAAGGATTACCATATCGTGGTCGATGGTCACGGTGCCGAATTTGCGCAGTTCGTCGACGATGCTGTCGAGATTCTTCTCGTTGTCGATGGTCACCGACACGCCCACCTCTGAAGTAGTTACCATGTCGATAGGAGTTTTGTGCGACTCGAAGATTTCAAACACCTTGCGCATAAAGCCGTAGGCCAAGAGCATGCGTCCCGACTTGATACGGATGGCGGTGATGTTATCCTTTGCAGCAACAGCCTTGATGGCACGGTCCACCTGAAGGTTGCCAATCAAGGTACCTTTTGCCGATGGGTCGAGAGTGCTGAGCAGTCGCACAGGAATGTTGTTGAGTTTGGCAGGCTGGATGCACGTAGGGTGGAGAATCTTGGCGCCGAAATAAGCCAACTCGGCAGCCTCCTCAAAGTTGAGTTTGTCTACAGGTTTTGTGCCTTCAACGAAGCGTGGGTCGTTGTTGTGCATGCCGTCGATGTCGGTCCAGATTTCAATCTCTTCGGCATTGATGGCTGCTCCGACGAGCGAAGCCGAGTAGTCGCTACCGCCGCGTTGCAGGTTGTCGATTTCGCCGTAGGCATTGCGGCAGATGTAGCCTTGAGTGATATAGATGTCGGCATCTGGGTTTTTGTCGAGCAGCAGGTTGATTTGCTGCTTGATGAACTGCGATTCTGGCTCGCCGTTTTTGTCGGTCTTCATGTATTCCAACGCAGGAAGCAACACTGAGTTCACGCCCTGTTCCTTCAGGTAGATGTCCATCATGATTGTTGACATGATTTCGCCTTGGGCAAGGATTTCCTTCTCTTCAAACACGGTAAAGATGTCCTTGGTGAACGAGCGCAGGTAACTGAAGCAGGCCTTGATCTTCTCGAGCGCCGAAGCCTTGCTGCTTTCGGTAGAGTAGAGTTCGTCGATGGTCTTGAGATACTTCAACTCAAGTTTGTTGACGGTTTCGCGAGCACCGTCGGTATTCTTCTTATAAAGATAGTCGGAAATTTCCACAAGAGTGTTGGTGGTGCCAGCCATAGCCGACAGCACAACGATGTTCTTGCCCTTGCCGGTAACGATGCCGGCTACTTTCTTGATGCGCTCTGCCGAGCCGACAGAAGTGCCTCCAAATTTCAGTACCTTCATTTCTTGTTGTATGTGTCTACTTTATTGTTTTTTTACGTCGGTTACATTCTTGTCTTCGCATTTCACCACCCGTGCCGGAAAATCCTCGGTGAGTTGGATGTTGTGGGTGGCCATTATCACGGCAGTGCCCTCCGCTGAGATGCGGTGGAGCAGAGTCATAATCTGGTGACCCGTTTCCTGGTCGAGGTTGCCTGTTGGCTCATCGGCGAGAATCAGTTTGGGGCGGTTGAGGAGAGCGCGGGCAATGGCGATGCGTTGCTGCTCGCCGCCCGACAACTCGTGGGGCATCTTGTACGACTTGTTTTCCATGCCCACCTCACGCAGCACGTCATTGATGCGCTCGTCGATGTCGGCCTTGGCTTTCCAACCAGTGGCCTTGAGCACAAACAGGAGGTTGTCGTAGACAGAACGGTCCGACAGCAGTTGGAAATCCTGAAACACCACGCCGATTTGTCGGCGGAGCATCGGCACGTCCTTGCGGCGTATCGATGTCAAGTCGTAGTCGAAGATGCGCGCTTCGCCCATTTCCACAGGCACTTCGGCATACATCGTCTTCATCAGGCTACTCTTGCCGCTGCCCACACGGCCGATGAGGTAGACAAACTGACCCTCTTCGAGTGTGAAATTCACGTTCTTGAGCACGAGCAACTCCTTGCGGAGCACTTCCACGTTTTTGTAATCAATGATTGCTGACATATTGTTGCGTTATTTTCTTATTCTTTGTGGCGTTTCTGCAGTTCCACCGACAGGTCGTCGAGCGACAAGCCCTTCGAGGTGAGCAGCACGATGAGGTGGTACATAAGGTCGGATGCCTCATAAACCAGGCGGTCGTCGGTGCCGTTGGTAGCCTCGATAACCGTTTCTACAGCCTCTTCGCCCACTTTCTGCGCCATGCGGTTCACGCCCTTGTTGAAGAGCGATGTGGTGTAGGAGCCTTCCGGCATCTCTTCGTGACGCTTCTGTATGAATTTCTGTAGATAGTCGAAAAATTCCACGCCGTAGTCGTTGCTGTCGCTGAAGCAGGTGGCAGCGCCGGTGTGGCAAACGGGTCCTGCAGGGATGGCCTTTATCAATAGGGTGTCGTGGTCGCAGTCGTCGGCGATTGAAACCACCTTCAGAGTGTTGCCGCTTTCTTCGCCTTTCATCCAAATACGGTTGCGTGTGCGGCTGTAGAATGTTACGAATCCCGATTCTACGGTTTTCTCGTAAGCCTCGGCGTTCATGAAGCCGAGCATCAGCACATTCTTTGTACGGGCGTCCTGCACGATGGCTGGGATAAGTCCGCCCATTTTATTAAAATCCAAATTCATAATCTAACTGTGATATGCTGTTGTTGTAAATATTGTTTCAGTTCGTGGATGCCGATTTCATTGTAGTGGAACACACTTGCTGCCAAGGCGGCATCGGCTTTGCCCTTGACAAACGCATCGGCGAAATGCTCCATAGTGCCGCATCCGCCGCTGGCAATCACTGGGATGCCCGCACTCTCCGAGAGTTGAGCGAGTGCCTCGCAGGCAAATCCCTGCTTTACGCCGTCGTGGTCCATGCTTGTGAACAGGATTTCGCCAGCGCCGCGGCTTTCCGCCTCGCGTGCCCAGTCGAATAGGCCCCGGTCGGTAGGCTTGCGTCCGCCATGGGTGTAGCAAATCCACTGCCCGTCAATCTGGTGGGCATCGATGGCTACGACACACACCTGACTGCCGAAACGCGCTGCAATCTCGTCGATCAGTTGCGGACGCGCAAGTGCTGAAGAGTTGATTGAAATCTTGTCGGCACCAGCATTGAGCAGAGCCTCCACATCGGCAACGCTGCCGATGCCTCCGCCCACGGTAAACGGGATGCTCACCTCTCTCGCCACGTTGCTCACCATGTTGATGAGAGTTTTGCGGCGCTCGCTTGATGCCGTAATGTCGAGAAACACCAGTTCGTCGGCGCCCTCTTCGCTGTAGCGTCGGCCAAGAGCCACTGGGTCGCCAGCATCGCGGAGATTGCCGAAGCAAACACCCTTCACGGTTTTGCCGTCTTTCACATCGAGGCAAGGTATGATTCGTTTGGCAAGCATTATCTTGATTCTTTATTTAGTCGTTCTACTTCGCTGAGAGAAATTCTGCCCTCGTAGATGGCTTTGCCCACAATCACTGCAGGCACACCGATGGCATCGAGTTGCTCGATGTCGGCCATTCCGCTGACGCCGCCACTCGCCACGAGGTATATGCCCTCGAGTTCGCGCATCATCTCCGAGTATAGTTCCACTGCAGGTCCTTTCAGCATCCCGTCGCGACTTATGTCGGTGGTGACCACCTGGCGCACGCCGTCGCGCTCCATATATTCCTTGACAAACGGAATCAAGTCGATGCCGCTGTCTTCGGTCCATCCTGTGGTAGAAATCTTCCTGTCCTTGGCATCGGCGCCGAGGATGATGCGGTCAGCGCCATAACGCTTCAGCCATCCGCGGAACATGTCGGGGTTTTTCACCGCCACGCTGCCGCCTGTAATCATTGCCGCGCCCGATTCGAATGCCACATGCGCATCCTCGTCGCTCTTGAGTCCACCGCCGAAGTCGATGGTCAGGCCAGTGCGGCTCGCCAGCCGTTCAAGGGTGCGGTAGTTCACAATGTGGGCGGCTTTCGCTCCGTCGAGGTCCACAAGGTGAAGCCTTCGGCAGCCTATGCCTTCCATGGCAATCGCCACCTCGAGCGGGTCCTCGTTGTAGACGCGCTTGGTAGAGTAGTCGCCACGTGTGAGTCGCACGCATTTTCCTTCGATAATGTCTATGGCTGGAACGATTTCTATCATAGTCCAAGAAAATTTTTCAATATCAGTTCGCCAATGTCACCGCTCTTTTCCGGGTGAAACTGTGTAGCGAAAAAGTTGTCGCGCTGCATAGCCGCGCTAAACGGCACTGTAAATTCGGTCACCGCCACGGTGTCGTTGCACACTGGAGCATAGAAACTGTGCACGTAGTAAACGTAACTGCCGTCGGCAACGCCGCTAAGCAGCGGACTGGGGGCGGTGGCTGTGATGGTGTTCCATCCCATTTCCGGAATCTTGAATCCGTCCTTTGGTTGGAAACGCTTCACGTCGGCGTCGAAGACACCGAGACAGTCGCAGTCGCCCTCCTCGGAGTGTCGGCAGAGCAGTTGCTGCCCGATGCAGATGCCGAGCACCGGTTGGCGCAGGCTGCATATCACCTTGTCGAGACCTTCCTTCTTCAAGCAAGCCATAGCCGACGATGCTTCGCCTACACCTGGGAAAATCACCTTGTCGGCATTTGCAAGCAGGGCTGGGTCGGCGGTAACCGTTGGGGTTACGCCAAGGCGCTGTAGCGCGCATTCCACCGAAAACACGTTGCCTGCATTGTATTTCACTATCGCTACGTCCACTTTTTCTGAATCTACAGTTTTTATCAATCGTCAAAATTAAGAAATTTTTCTGCCATCATCCACTATCTGCGGGCAGAATCTTACCTTAATTTTAGTTCGCTTGCGAACATTGGATTGCAAAGATAACTAAAATCGTTAGGTATTTATGCATAATTCTTCTGTTTTGGCGGATTTTTAAACAGATTTCTAACATTTTTCTTGTTATTGCTACTGAAATGTTTTTTCGGAGGGCGTGATGGCGGACGTTTTTAGCCCTTTTAACAATTATAT